>NZ_NSGT01000059.1:0-37955 GCF_009192905.1 Xanthomonas sp. LMG 12459 | reverse complement strand
ATACAAGGAGCGGCTTCAGCCCCCACGGCGTTCCCGGTGAACCCGGTCGCGGCTGAAGCCGTTCTTGCACGGGCTCACCTTGCCCGCAGATCAGCGCCGCCCGAACCGGCGCCCAAGCATCGCGGCCGCACTCACGCCGTCCAGCGCGTCTTCGCCAGCAATTCGTCGTTCCAGTCGTAGGCGATCGCGCCGTCCTTCAGGAACAGGGCAACGAAGTTGTAGACGTTGCGCGCGTACATCTCGCTCGCATGCACCGCGCCCATGCTGGCCAGATCCAACGGCCCGGCAATGGTCACGCCGGCGTGTTCGATGGTCTCGCCCGGCCGGGTCAGTTCGCAGTTGCCGCCGGTCTCGGCGGCCAGATCCACCACCACGCTGCCGGGCTTCATGCCGGCGACCATCGCCGCGCTGAGGATCTTGGGTGCCGGCCGTCCCGGCACCGCGGCGGTGCACACCACCACGTCGATGCCCTTCAGGTGCTCGGCCAGGCGACGCTGCTGCTCCGCGCGCTCGTCGTCGGTGAGTTGCCGCGCGTAGCCGCCCTCGCCGGCGGCGCTGACCCCGAGATCGAGAAACTTGCCGCCCAGCGATTCGATCTGCTCGCGGGTTTCCGGGCGCACGTCGAAGCCCTCCACCTGCGCACCCAGGCGCTTGGCGGTGGCGATGGCCTGCAGGCCGGCCACGCCGGCGCCGACGATCAGCACCTTGGAGGGGCGGATGGTGCCTGCCGCGGTGGTCAGCATCGGGAAGAAACGCGGCGCCAGCTGCGCGGCGATCAGGGTCGCCTTGTAGCCGGCCATGCCGGCCTGCGAGCTGAGCACGTCCATCGCCTGCGCGCGGGTGGTGCGCGGCAGCCGTTCCAGCGGAAAGGCGACCAGTTGCCGCGCCTGCAGCGCCGCCGCGCGCGCCGGATCGGCCTGCGGCTGCAGGATGCCGACCACGCCGGCGCCCTCCTTCAGCTGCTGCAGCGCCACCGCCGGCAGCGGCTGCACGCACAGCACCAGATCCGCCTGCGCCGGGCTGTCGGGATCGGCCAGGCTGGCGCCGGCGGCCAGGTAGGCCGCATCGACGAAGCCGGCCGACACGCCGGCCTGCGGCTCGACCCGCACCTGCGCGCCCAGGGCGACCAGTTTCTTGACCGTCTCCGGCGTCGCCGCCACGCGGCGTTCGCCCTGCGCCGATTCCTTCACCACCAGCACCTGCACTGCCATGCGATTCCCCGTGCCTTGCCTGTCGTCCGCGCCGATCCTACAGCGTCCGCACGCCAGGTGGAGGCGTCGCGCACGCCAAGTGGGCATCGGCGACCGGGCGCGTTGGCGCCCCGACCCGAGGGCGCCCGCCGCGCACCGCGAGGGCGCCCGCCGCGCACCGCGTCGGCGAAGGCGTGTTCTCCGCCGGGGCGGCCAGGTGCATGGCCAGGTCGGGAAGGACGCGGCGTGCGAGGAACACCTGCACCGCCGGCAAGCGTCGCCAACGCGGGTCAGGCGCAGGCGCGGCGTCAGCCGCGACCGGCAGCGCGAGGAAACCCGGTCGCGGCGGGGGAGACCGCCTGATCCATCCAAAGCCCACGGACTGGAAGCGGCGTCAGCCGCGAATGGGGCTTCGAGTAAAGCCCCTCGCGGCTGAAGCCGCCCCTACGGTCGCGATGGCATAGCGACCAACGGCCACCAGAACGCGTCGCTGGCGATGCGCTGACGCCGCCGATACGGGCAGCCGAGCAACACGCGACACGTGCAACGCCACGGCAGCGATCGCCCGCGCCGCCGCGCTGCTCTCAGTGCAAGGTCGCGCTATGCGGATCGAGACGGTCGATGACGCCCTGCATGGCGCTGTCGAAGGCGCCGTCGTCGACGTGCGCGCGCAGCCGGCCCAGCCGCACCATCACCGCCAGTTCTTCCGGCGAGGCCACGCAGAAGCGCACGCCGCGCCGGTTGACGAACAGCAGGCGCGACGAGATCGGGCTCACCCACGACAGCTTGCCGGCCTGCATCTTGCCGTCGCGGTCGACGAAGTCCAGCCAGGTGCCGATCTGCATCGTGCGGAAGCGGTCGGCATCGGCGTTGTCGAAATCGTCCATGGTCTGCGGCGGCGCCACGTCCACCGGTTGCGCCTCCTGCACCGGCGGCTGCGGCAGCGCCACCTGCGGCAGCTCCGGCAGCGGCCGCTCCAGTTCCGGGCGCAGCTCGGCCACCGCCTGCAGCGTGTCGTGCAGCGCGTCGATCGCGGCCGTGGCCACCTCGGCATGCAGGCCGACGCTGGCGAAGACCCGCTGCAGCGCGCCCTGCCAGGCCTGCAGCCAGGGCTTGCCGACGATGTGCCGCTGCGCCTCGGCGGCTTCCTCGAGCAGGCCGTCGGCCAGCGCCAGCGCATCGCGCACGCCGGGGCCGCCCTCGCCTTCGCGCAGCATCGCCATGGTCAGGTGGTGCTGCCACGGCTGGCGCAGGAACTCCTGCAGCGCCTGCGGCAATTGCCGGCCCTGCAGGCGCACCTGCAGTTCGGCCTCGGCGCGCTGCCGCGCCAGTTCCAGCTTCTCCTGGCCGCGCTGGGTCTCGGCGGCGCGGCGCTCGGCGATCTCGATACGGCGGCGGTGCTGCACCAGGAAATCGCGGAACTCCTCTTCCAGGGTCAGGAAGATCGCCAGGTTCTCGTTGAACTCGGCCACCAGCCGGTCGATGATCTCCTCGACCTTGCCCATCAGCACGCGCTCGGCCTGGCTCTCGCCGGTGTTGCCCTCGCAGGCCTCGGCCAGCGAATTGAGCAGGCGTCGCGCCGGATGGGTCTTCTGCACGAACATGCGCCGGTCCAGCAATGCGACCTTGACGAACGGCACCACCAGCCGGCCGATCAGTTCACGCGAGCGGCCCTCCAGGTCGCGCTCGTCGAGCATCACGTCGAACAGCATGCCGACCAGGTCGATCGCGTCCTCGTCGACCGGATCCAGCCGCGCATGCGCCGGATCCACGCCGAACTGGGTGGCGTTGGACAGCACCTCGCTCTTGAGCCGCTGCGCCAGCGATTCGCTGTCGTCGCCGATCGCCGCGCGCAGCGTCGCGCTGGGCGTGGCCTGCAGCAGCGACAGCACCGACATCATCTCGCGCTGGCTCAGCGGGCGTTGCTGGCCGACCGCCGCGGTCGCCGCGGAGGTGGCGCTCTCGCGCGCGTTGCGGGTCTGCTGCAACAGTTCGTGCAACGCCTCCAGCAACACGCCCTGACTACCGCCGGGCAGGCGCGCCTCGGGGTCCTCGTAGCGCTCGCCGGCCTGCAGGCTGCCGCGGCGCTCGGCCCAGCGGTTGACGAAGCGGTTGGCCCAGGCCGGCGCGTAGTGCTCTTCGTCCTCGCCCAGCTCGGCACCGACGCCATCCCCGGCAGCGCCGGCCTCGCGCGGCGGGCGCTGCTCCGGCGGCGGCGCGCGCCGCGGCGGCGGCGGCGGTCGCGGCCGCGAGATCTCCGGCATGATCCCGGCCTGGGCGAGGCTGTCGTCCAGATCCTGGTAGAGCTTGCCGACCCCGGCGGTGAAGTCGCGTTCGCACAGCTTGATCAGCACCAGCCGCACTTCCGGGGCCAGGTCGCTGGTGGAGAACGCGGCATGCACGGCCACGCCGATGTGTTCGGGGCCGATCGGATTGGTGTCCGCATCCAGCTCCAGGCCGCCGGCGATCCAGCCCAGGCGCCGGTCGATGCGGGTCAGCACCGGCTTCCATTCGCGCAGCAGCACGCTGGCGAGGTTGCGTACCGCCAGCCGCGATTCCAGCTCGTGTTCGGAGATCAGGCTCAGGCCCTGCCCGTAGCCGGCCAGGGCGACTTCGGCCGAGAGCGGCGCGCCGGCCTCCAGCGCTTCCCAGGCGGTATGCAGTTGCGCGCGGAAGCGCGCGGCGATCTCGTCGCGACGGCGGCGCAACTCGCGCATGCCGTCGAGGAACAGCAACTGCGACGCGCCGGCACTCTCGGCGCGGTCGAACAGCACGTCGTCGAAATGCGCCAGCGCCGCAGCGAAGGCCTGGCCCAGCACTGGCAGCATGCCCTCGCGCGCCTGCGTCAACAGGCGCGGGTCACGCGCCGGGTGTGCGTGCGGGCTGGGGCTGAAACTCATGCGCGACGGCTCCGCGCCATGGACGGCGCCAGATAGAAGGAAGGTGGAAGACGATCGGACGCGGCCCCTGTTTCCGCTCCTGCATGGTAGGCAAGGTGTCTGAACAGCGACCGTGATGCGCTGCGCATTTCTGGCTCCAGAACGTGACCTCGTGCAGGATCGTAGGCATGGAAGGCGTCACTACGGCGGCAATGCGGCATGAATACGGCACGCCGTCGAGGATCAGGCCGCCACCGCCACCCGTTCCAGGCGGTCGACCACGCCCTGCATGGCGCTGTAGAAGGCATCGTCGTCGCGATGCAGGCGCAGCCGGTCCAGCCGCGCCATCACTGCCAGCGCCTCGGCCGAGGCGACGCACAGCCGCCCGCCGCGGCGGTTGACGAACAGCAGGCGCGCCGAGATCGGGCTCACCCAGGTCAGCTTGCCGGGCTGCACGCGGCCTTCGCGGTCGACGAAGTCCAGCCAGGTCCCCAGCGGCAGGGTGCGGAAGTAATCGGCGGTGATGTGGTCGAAATCGGTGGCCTGGGCCGGTTCCGGCAGTGCCGGCACGGTCTCGGCGGCGGGCGGCTCGGGCACGTCCACGCCCGTCGCCGGCAGCGCGGCCTGCAGCGGCCGCGCGTGCGCCAGATCGTCCAGCGCCGTGTGCAGGGCCTGCCAGGCGGCTTCGGCCGCCGCGGCGTCCAGGCCGACGCTGGTCCACAGCCGGGTCAGCTCGGCATGTTGCGGCTGCAGCCAGCCTTCTACCGGCACCGCACCGTTCTGGGCCTGGCGGCACTGCGCCAGCACCGCATCGCCCAGCGCCAGCGCCGCGGCGAGCGCGCTGCCCTGACCGTCGTCGCGCAAGGCCGACTGCTGCACGTACTGGCACCAGGACTGGCGCAGGAAGGCCTCGATGGGCAGCGGCACGGTCAGGTCGTCGCCAGCCTGTTGCAGCAGATCGTGCAGGGCCTGCGCGGCGCGCTGCCGGGCGACCTCGCGGCGCTCCTCCGCCCGTTGCAGTTCGGCCGCGCGGCGCTCGGCGATCTCCACCCGGCGCCGGTACTGCTCGTAGGCGCTGCCGAACTCGGCCTCCAGCGCCAGGAACACCGCCAGGTGCTCGTCGAAATCGCGCACCACCCGCTCCACCGCCGCCTGCGCCTGCGCCAGCAGCGCCTGCTCCGGGCCGGTGCTGCCGGCATTGCCGTCGCAGGCGTCGGCCAGCAGGTTGAGCAGGCGCCGCGCCGGATGCCCGTCGCGCACGAACAGGCGCCCGTCGATCAGGGCCACCTTGGCCATCGGCACCAGCATCTGCCCCAGCAGCTCGCGCTGCGCGGGTTGCAGCACGCATTCCTCCAGCATCACATCGAACAGCAGGCCGACCAGATCCAGGGTGTCGGCATCGGCCGGATCCAGGCAGGTGCTGGCCGGGTCCAGGCCGAGCGAGGCGCCGATACCGGCGATCTGCCGGCGCAGGCCCAGCGCCAGCGGGCCGCCGTGTTCGCAGACCGCGGCGAATCCGGCCAAGGGCATGGTCTGCAGCAACGACAGCACCGACAGCAGCTCGCGCGGCGACAGGCAGCGCCGGCCGTCGCCCGGGCCCGCGTCCGGCTGCGCCTCGTGCAGCAGCGCGCGCAGCGCCGGCGGCAGCACCTCCTGCTCGTTGCGCGCGTGCGCGTCCAGGGCGCGCGCGGCGCGGCGCTGCGCCGCCGACAGCGGCGCGGCGGTGTCCCAGTTCTCGAAGAAGCGGCTGATCCAGTCCGGCGCCGCCTCGTCCTCGCTCGCGCCCAGGCGCGGGATGGCGCGGCGGCGCGGGCGCCCGCTCGGCAGCGCGCGGGCGCGCGCGACCTCGTTCAGGCGCTGCTCCAGTTGCGCATACAGTTCGCCGACGCGCTCCTGCAGTTCCTGCTCGCAGATCTTGACGATCGCCAGTTGCACCTGCGGCGCCAGCACCAGCCCGTGCAGCGCCGCATACACCGCCGCGCCCACGTGCTCGGGGCCGAACGGGTTGTTGTCGGCATCGATGCGCTGGCCGCCGGCGATGAAGCCGAGGAACCGGTTCAGCCGCATCAGCTCCGGCCGCCAGCGGTGCTGGATCGCCCCGGCCAGGTTGCGCACCGCCAGGCGCACGTCCAGTTCCTGTTCCGAGACCAGGCTGAGGTCGCCGCGCTCGCGCGCCAGACTGCGCTCCACCGACAGCGGACGGCCGGCTTCCAGCGCCTGCCAGGCCTGGGCCAGGTGCGCGCGGAAGCGCGCGGCGATCGGCTCGCGCTGCTGGCGCAGCAGCTGGATCGCCTCGAAATAATCGTTCTGGGTCGGCCCGGCGCGCTCGGCCATGCGGAACAGCGCTTCGGCCAGCACATCCAGCACCTCGCCGAAAGCGCCGGCGAGCGGAACCGACACCACATCCCGGACCTGATCGAGCAGATCCGCGTTACGGCTGGGCGACAACTCTTCAGCGTATTCAGCAAGGGTCATGGCAGTGTGATACGCAGGCAGCAGTGAGACCGACGTCAATTCGGAAGCTAGCGGCAGATCAGCAACGCAACGCGATTGTCCGTGTAACTGCGGCATCCGCTGCCGCCTGCGAGCGCCCGACTATAATTCCGCGCCCGCCCCACGGAATCGAGACTATGCGCACAATTCATTCGCTGCAAGCGCTGGATGCGCGCCGTTCAGTGCCATCCAAGCAGTTGGGCGAACCGGGACCGGACGCGGAAACGCTGCTGGCCATGCTGCAGTCGGCGGTGCGTGTCCCCGATCACGGAAAGCTGGTGCCGTTCCGCCTCCTGCGCATCGCCGGCCCGGCGCGTCAGGCGTTGGGCGACATCCTCGCCGCGCGCACCCTGCAGCGCGATCCCGGCGCGGCGCCGGCGGCGGTGGAGAAGGATCGCGAACGCTTCGTGCATGCGCCGGTGGTGATCGCGGTGATCGCCTGCCTGCAGCGCGGGCACAAGGTGCCGGAAATCGAACAGTGGATGACCGCCGGTTCGGTGTGCTTCGCGCTGCTGCAGGCCGCGCAGGCCTACGGCTTCGGCGCACAATGGCTGACCGGCTGGATGGCGTATGACGAAACGGTGTCCGCGCGGCTGGGCCTGGCCGAACACGAGCATGTCGCCGGCTTCATCCACATCGGCACCGCCCGCCTCGACGTGCCGGAGCGTGAGCGGCCGGACCCACGCGCGCTGCTCAGCGACTGGACGCCGTGAACGCAGGCCTGCCCCTGTCGCGGCCGCTGTACCTGGTCGACGCCAGCCTGTACGTGTTCCGCGCCTGGCATTCGATTCCCGACGAATTCCAGGACGCACAGGGCTGGCCGACCAATGCGGTGCACGGCTTCGCGCGCTTCCTGCTCGACCTGCTCGAGCGCGAGCGACCGCAGCACATCGTGATCGCCTTCGACGAAGCGCTGGACAGCTGCTTCCGGCATCGCCTGTACGCCGCCTACAAGGCCAACCGCGCGCCGGCGCCGGACGCGCTGCGCCGCCAGTTCGCGCACTGCAAGGCGCTGTGCGCGGCCCTGGGCCTGGGCGTGCTGGCGCACCACGACTACGAGGCCGACGACCTGATCGGCAGCGCCCTGCACCGTGCGCGCGGCGACGGTTTCCACGGCGTGATCGTGTCCGCCGACAAGGATCTGTCGCAGCTGCTGCTGGAGTTCGACGAACAATGGGACTACGGCCGCGGCCAGCGCTGGGGCGCGGCCGGGGTCAAGGCGCGCCACGGCGTGCATGCGCACCAGATCGCCGACTACCTGGCACTGACCGGCGATGCGATCGACAACATTCCCGGCGTCACCGGCATCGGCGCCAAGTCGGCGGCGATCCTGCTGGCGCATTTCGGCGACCTGGACACGCTGCTGGCGCGGGTCGACGAAGTGGCGTTCCTGCGCCTGCGCGGCGCCGCGCAGATGGCCGTACGCCTGCGCGAACAGCGCGAGCACGCGCTGCTGTGGCGGCAGCTGACCACCATCGCCCTGGACGCGCCGCTGCACACGGCCGCGCCGGGGTTCGCCCGCGGCGCGGCCGATGCCGACATGCTGCACGGCCTGTGCGAGGCGCTGCGCTTCGGGCCGCTGACCCGACGCCGCCTGCTGCAGGCGGCCGGCCTGGAGTTTGTGGCCGGCTGAGCGCTGGCCTTCGCCACGGGCAGGCGATGCCGCTGCCCGAAGCAGGCACGCCCTCGCACGCGCTGTGCCGGTTGCACTGTGGGGTCGCTGGCGCCGAGCGACTCGCGCGGCGCCAGCGACACCGGGCACGATCTGGCGCGCATCAAAAACACAACGCACGTTCTACACTGCACCGCATCGCCGGACCGCGCCGTGCGCGACCGCGCCCTCTTCCTCCGCCATCTTGCGAGCTGCCCATGCCCCGCCACGATTCCCCGCCCCGCATCGTCTACGAAGGCAAGTACCAGCGCATGGTCGTGCGCGGCACCTGGGAGTATTCCGAACGCGTGCACGCCGGCGGCCTGGCCGCGATCATCGTCGCGGTCACGCCGGACGACGAAGTGCTGTTCGTCGAACAGTTCCGCGTGCCGCTGCAGGCGCGCACCATCGAGATGCCGGCCGGCCTGGTCGGCGACATCGATGCCGGCGAATCGATCGAAGTGTCGGCGGTGCGCGAACTGGAAGAGGAAACCGGCTGGACCGCCGAGCACGCCGAGGTGCTGCTGATCGGCCCGACCTCGGCCGGCGCCAGCAACGAGAAGATCGCCTTCGTGCGCGCCACCGGCCTGCGCAAGGTCGGCAACGGCGGCGGCGACGCCAGCGAGGACATCACCGTGCATTCGGTGCCGCGCTCGCGCGCCGCCGCGTGGCTGGTGCAGAAGATGGGCGAAGGCTACGCATTGGATGCGAAGCTGTGGGCGGGGCTGTGGATGATCGAACACGAACTCGACGGCACGCCGCGTGGCTGAGGGTCTCAGCCACGCATTGCCGCCGCTGCTGGGCGTGGACGACCCGGCGGTGTTCAGCATCCACCGACCACACGGCACATCGCCGTTCGTGCTGCTGGCGGATCACGCGGGACAGGCAGTGCCGCGCGCGTTGCACGGCCTCGGCCTGGCGCAGTCGGAACTGGATCGGCACATCGGCTGGGACATCGGGATCGCCGGCACCACCCGCGCGCTGTCCGCGCTGCTCGACGCCTGGGCGATCGAACAGACCTATTCGCGGCTGCTGATCGACTGCAACCGCCCGCTCGCCTCGCCGACACTGATCCCGTCCGTCAGCGACCGCACCGTGGTGCCGGGCAACGCCGCACTCACGGCGGCGCAGCGGCAGCAGCGCATCGATGCCGTGCATGCGCCCTACCACGCGCGCATCGCCGCCGAACTGGACGCACGCCGCGCCGCCGCGCGCCCCACCGTGCTGGTGATGATGCACAGCTTCACCCCGGTGATGGACGGCGTGCCGCGGCCCTGGCATGCCGGCGTGCTGTATCACCGCGACACCCGCTTCGCCCACGCGCTGCTGCAGGCGCTGCGCGCGGAAGACGACCTGCTGGTCGGCGACAACGCGCCGTATGCGGTCAGCGACAGCAGCGACTACGCGGTGCCCGTGCACGGGGAAGGCCGCGGCCTGCCGCATGTGGAACTGGAGATCCGCCAGGACCTGATCGCCGACGCCGCCGGCCAGCAGGCCTGGGCGCAGCGGCTGGCGCGGATCTTCAGCGCGCTGCAGCCGCAGTTGCTGGCGCTGGAGTAAGCCGAGGCGGACGCTGGTCCGGCCGATCGGTCATGCCTAGCGCGACAGGCAGGGCGCTGCACCGCACGCGCTGCGCGGGTCACGCAGGCGGAGCGCGATGGCCACGCCCAGAACCGCGAACAGCGCAGCACCGTACTGCGCCTGCACCAATCCATCCAGCGCCGCCGCACTGGCGGCCGGTTGCGCGCCGCGCGCCGCATTGGCCGCCATCACCAGTACCGCCAGGCCCACCGCCCCACCGATCTGCTGCGCGGTGGCGGCCATGCCCGACGCCACGCCCTGCTGCTGTGCCGGCACGCCCTGGCCAGCCACCACCCACATCGCCGTCCAGCTCATGCCCTGCCCCACACTGAGCAGGACGATGCCCGGCAGCAACGGCCAGTAGCCCGCGCCGTGCGGCAATGCGACGGTCGCCGCGGCGATGCCCAGCGCACCCGCGCCGAATCCCCAGGCCAGCACCTGCCGCGGCGAACGCCGCTGCAGCAAGCGCTCGGCGATGCGGATGCCGAAGGCGCAGACCACCGTCGGCGGCAGGAACGCCATGCCGGCCTGCAACGGACTCCAGCCATAGCCGTCCTGAAAGTACAGCGCCAGGAAGTAGTACTGCACGCCGTAGCTGCTCATGAACGCGAACGTCAGGCCCAGTGCGGCGCGCAGACCGGGAAGACACAGCAGCGAAAAGCGCATCAACGGATCGCGGCTACGCTGTTCGATCCACACGAACGCCGCGAGCAGCACCGCCGATGCCAGCAGGCAGGACAGCGTGGCCGGCGCGCTCCAGCCCCATTCCGGGCCCTGCACCAAGGTGGCGACCAGCAGGCTGCCGCCGGTGGTCACGGTGGCGCATCCTGCCAGGTCGAAGGTGCGGCCATGCGCGCGCGGGCCATCCGCAGGCAACCACCGCCCTGCCGCCGCCGCGCAGGCGATGGCCGGCGGCACGATGACCGCCAGTACCGCCGGCCACCCGAAGGCCTGAGTCAGCGCGCCGCCCAGCAAGGTGCCCAGCGCCAGCCCCACCGCGCTGGCCGTGCTCCAGATCGCCAACGCGCGATTGCGCGCCGCGCCCTCGGCATAGAGGGTGTTGATCAAGGCCAGCGTCGCCGGAAACAGCAATGCCGCGCCCACGCCTTGCGCGGCCCGCGCAACGATCAGCAGCACCGCGCTGGGCGCCAGCGCGCCGAGCGACGAGGCCAGCGCGAACAGCAGCATGCCCAGCCGGTAGAAGCGGCGCCGCCCCAGCAGATCGGCGGCGCGGCCGCCGAGCAGCAGGCAACCGCCGAACGCCACGGTGTAGGCGCTGACCACCCATTGCAGGCGCTGCGCGTCGATCTGCAGCGCACGACCCATGTCGTGCAGGGCGACGAAGATGATGGTGGCGTCCAGGGCGATCAGCAATTGCGCGGTGGCGAGCAGCGCCAACGCCCTGCGCGGATGGGAGAGTGCATGCATCGGCATCGGGTGCTTAGGGGAGAACCGCCAGTGTCATTGATGCGGCATCGTCGATAAATCCTTGCCTCTTCATATGTGTCATGATTTTTTGCATGAATAGCAAAGGCATGGATCTCAATGCCGTGCGCATGCTGGTGCAGGTGGCGGAGGCGCGCAGTTTCACCGTCGCCGCTGGCCAGCTCGGTGTCAGTCAATCCGGGCTGTCGCGCGCGATCGGCAGGCTGGAAGCGGCGCTGGGCGTCAAGCTGCTGCAGCGCACGACCCGCAATGTCGGGCTGACTCCGGATGGACGCCAGTTCGTCGAGCAGGTAGCGCCGCTGCTGTGCGGCTTGGACGACGCCGAGCGGCAACTGGCGGACCGCGCCTGCACGCCGTCCGGCACGCTCAAGATCAGCGCACCGTCGATGTTCGGTCGCAAGGTGCTGATACCGCTGCTGGCCCCGTTACTGGCGCAACACCCGCAGCTACGCGTGGAAACCGTGCTCAGCGACCGCCTGGTCGACCTGATCGAGGAAGGCTTCGACGCCGCATTGCGCACCGGCCCCATCGCCGACAGGCGCATCGTCGCACGGCCGCTGCGGCCGCTGCGCTGGGTGACCGTCGCCAGTCCCGCCTACCTGGCGGCACGCGACGCACCCGCCGATCTCGACGCGCTGCGCGATCACGCCTGCCTGGCCATCCGCAATCCGCGCAGCGGACGCCTGGTGAACTGGCAGTTCCTGCAGGATGGACAACGCTGCGGCTTCGCGCCGCCGGCGCGGATGGTGTTCGACCACGGCGATCCATTGGTGGAAGGCGCCATCGCCGGCATGGGCATCGTGCAGGTGATGGATTTCGCGGTGGCCGATGCACTGGCCGACGGGCGCCTGCACCGTGTGCTGCAGGCGTTCGAAGGCCGCAGCCGCACGCTGTCGTTGATCTATCCGCCATCACGGCAACGCTCGGCCAAACTGCACGTGTTGACGGAGGCCCTGCTGGCCGGTCGTTGGTGAAGCCGATCCACCGCCGATGGCGCGGCAACGCGCGGCAGCGACCGCGCACGTCAGACCTCTGCGGCCCGCCACGCTATGCCAGCGTACGCAACGCCTTGATTGCCGCCACGGCCGTCTGCCATGCCCTGCCCGTAGCGCCGCTCAGCATGCTGAAGCACGTGGCGCCGGTCTTCACGCCAAGCTGAGCGCGGCATGCGCACGCTCGGGCTGGACCGGTCCGCACCGGAAACCCGCCCCGCATCGGACCCCACATGCTCATCCGCCTCGGTTACGAAATCCGCTACCGGTTCGCACAGGCGACGCCGATGCTGGCGATGCTGGACATCCACGACAGCCGCCGCGACGACATCGTTGCCGCCACCGCCTTGCACAGCGTGCCGGCGCTGCCGTTGCACCGTTATCGCGATGGCTTCGGCAACCGCTGCACGCGCCTGCAGGCGCCCGCCGGAACGCTGACCCTGCGTGCCGATGCGGTGGTGCGCGACAGCGGACTGCCGGACCAGTACCGCTACGACGCCGCGCAGACCCCAGTGGAGCAGTTGCCCGACGCCACCCTGGTGTACCTGCTCGGCAGCCGCTACTGCGAGACCGACCTGCTCAGTGGCATGGCCTGGGAGCTGTTCGGCGGCACGCCGCCCGGCTGGGCACGGGTACAGGCGATCTGCGACTACGTGCATACGCGCATCGCCTTCGGCTATGCCCATGCCTGCGCCACCAAGAGCGCCGCGCAGGCGCTGCAGGAAGGGCGCGGCGTGTGCCGCGACTTCGCGCATGCGGCGATCGCGCTGTGCCGCTGCATGAACATCCCGGCGCGCTACTGCACCGGCTATCTGGGCGACATCGGTGTCCCGGTCTCGGACGCACCGATGGATTTTTCCGGCTGGTTCGAAGCCTTCCTCGACGGGCGCTGGTACACCTTCGATGCACGCCACAACGTGCCGCGCATCGGCCGGGTGCTGATCGCGCGCGGCCGCGACGCCGCCGACGTGGCGATCAGCACCACCTTCGGCGACAACGTGCTCGAATCGTTCGTGGTGTGGACCGACGAGACCAAGCAGGCACAGCTCGACACGCACCCCTTCGCAGCGGCCGGCGCCATCACCGCCGCCGGATGCGAACCCGGCAACGCGCTGGCCTGCTGAATCATTGCAGTGGACGGTGCCGCCATGCGCAGCACCGCCCTTCCGTGAACGCGCTATGCAGCCGCGCGCGGACTCAGGCGAAGCCGTCGGTGGCGCGCACCAACGCGTCGACGTTCTCGGGCTCGAACGCGGAATGGCCGGAGGCCGGGGTGATCTGCAGCGTCGCCTTCGGCCAGGCCTTGGCCAGGTCCCAGGCGTTGGCCAGCGGGCAGACCACGTCGTAGCGGCCGTGCACGATCACCCCCGGGATGTCGGCGATGCGGTGCGCGTCGCGCAGCAACTGGTCCTCGACCTCGAAGAAGCCGCCGTTGACGAAGTAGTGGTTCTCGATGCGGGCGAAGGCCAGCGCGAAGTGCGGGTCCTCGTGGCTGTCGACGAAATCGGCATCTACGTGCAGGAAGCTGGTCGCGCCTTCCCACACGCTCCAGGCCTTGGCCGCGGCCAGGCGGGTCGCCTCGTCGTCGCTGGTCAGGCGCCGGTGGAAGGCCGAGATCAGGTCGGCGCGCTCCACCGGCGGGATCGCCGCGACGTAGTGCTCCCAGGCATCGGGGAACAGGCGGCTGGCACCTTCCTGGTAGAACCACTCCAGTTCCCAGCGACGCAGCATGAAGATGCCGCGCAGCACCAGTTCGGTGACGCGCTCCGGATGGCTCTGCGCGTAGGCCAGCGCCAGGGTCGAGCCCCAGCTGCCGCCGAACACCTGCCAGCGGTCGATGCCCAGGTGCGTGCGCAGCCGCTCGATATCGGCGACCAGGTCCCAGGTGGTGTTGTCGACGAGGTCGGCATGCGGCGTGGAGCGGCCGGAGCCGCGCTGGTCGAACAGCACGATGCGGTACTTGGCCGGATCGTGGAAGCGACGCATCTTGGCGTTGCAGCCGCCGCCGGGACCGCCATGCAGCAGCACCACCGGCTTGCCGTGCGGATTGCCGCACTGTTCGTAGGACAGGGTATGCCGTGCGTCCACCGGCAACATGCCGCTGTCGAACGGCTCGATCTCGGGATACAGCGTGCGCATGGCGACTCCTGCGGGAAAACCGCGATTCTACCCATGCGCGCCACTTGAGCGGCGCTGACCAGCAACGGCCGGCCGCGAACGGACCTGGCGCAGCGCCGATCGGCCAACCGGGGTCGGGATCAACCGATCGCCGGCGCGCCTCTGCCGCCAGGGGCGTCCTGCAACCGCTGCTGCGCTTCCATGGCCAGGTGCTGCGCGCGCTGCTGGTTGAACGCCTGCGCCTGCTGCACCGTCTCGTGCATCGGTGCAGCGGCCTGCGCCACGTCCGTGGCGGCGCGGAAGCCCGGCGTGGTGCCGGACACCCACAGCGTGTCGCCGGCCATCTGCACCCGGTCGATCTTGTCGGCATCGGCGATGCCGGCCCGCTTGGCACCGAGCATCGCCTGCGCGACATGCGCATCGTCGATGCGCGTCGGTACGTCCCTGCGGATGCGCGCGAACATGGTCTGATCGGACGCAGGCAGTGCGGCGAGGTTCTGCTCACGATCGGCCTTGTGTCCGGCCGACGGCGCCGACTGGACGCCGGAAGCAGGCGTCGCGGCAGGCGCTTGGGCCGGCGCGCTGCGCTGGAACCACTGCCCGGGATGGGTCAGCGTGTCGTAGGCCTTGCCCGCCGCGTGCTTGGCGGCATCGATGCCCTGCGTGGCGGTCTGTCTTGCGGCTTCGTACGCGTGCGTACCAACCCGCGCGGCGCTGTCGGCCGCTTGCTTCGCCGCATCATAGGCACTGGTGGCCGCACGTCCAGCTTGCGCCACGCCTTC
Organism: Xanthomonas sp. LMG 12459; assembly: GCF_009192905.1. NCBI lineage: Bacteria > Pseudomonadati > Pseudomonadota > Gammaproteobacteria > Lysobacterales > Lysobacteraceae > Xanthomonas > Xanthomonas sp. LMG 12459. Next base: position 22,823 of record NZ_NSGT01000059.1, on the reverse strand, counting down.
GGTCACTACGTGTTTGGACGCGTCGTAGGTTTGAGTGGCCGCACGCCCAACCTGCTCCGCGCCTTCAGTCACCACATGCTTCGCGGCGTCGTAGGTCTGGGTGGCGGCACGACCGACCTGCTGCGCGCCTTCGGTCACCACGTGCTTGGTCGCGTCGTAGGTTTGAGTGGCCGCACGCCCAACCTGCTCCGCGCCTTCAATCACCACATGCTTCGCGGCGCCGTAGGCCTGGGTGGCGGCGCGACCGACCTGCTCCGCGCCTTCGGTCACCATGTGCTTGGTCGCGTCGTAGGTTTGCGCCACCGCACGTTCGGCCCGGTCGATCCCATCGGAGACCGCCTGCTTGCCGAGCTGATACGTCTGCGTGGCGGTTTGCGCCGCGACCCGCGCGCCATCGTAGGCATCGACGATGTGATTGGCGACGTTGGCCACGCCCGCCTGGAAGCGAGGATCATGGATCCGCTCCACCACGGCGTCGGCAGCCGCATGCGCGCCTCGCTCCACGGCGCCTTTGGCCGATTCCAGCCCGCCGCCCACCCACCGCGCCGCCGCATCCGCACCTTGACCGTGCAGACGGGCGGCTTCGCCCACCACATGTCCAGCCAGCGGCGCAACCGGGATGAAGGGCGCGGTAAGGCGCCCGCCCTCCCGCGCCACGATCGCGATACGTTCGTCAAGCGCTTGCACGTAGCGACCGCCGGCGCGCACGGCATCGGCACCGTGTTGCAGGCCGTCGGCAACCCCGCGCACGGGCGCGCCACGCGCGATGGTGTCGCGAATGGCGGGATCGGCGTTGAGCACGAGGTACTCGTTGAGTTGCCGCCGCAGATTCGGCGACAGTTGGCCCTGCCCGTCGTTCCCGCGCATCTGCCGCAGCGACTCGGACAGTTCGGCGCGTGCGAAGGACACATCGCTGCCGAAGCGGTCGATGGCGTCCTTGTTCGCCGCGTAGCGCTGCGTCGCTTCCTGGAAGCGCTGGGGTTGCAGGATATTGTCCGGACTGTCGCTGCTGAAGTGCTGCTGGCCGCCGTGGTCGCTCAGCCGCATCGCGATCAGCGCGTTTGGCGGCGCCGACCCGGGCGGCGCATCCAGGTAGCGGCCGGCCCGCAGGCTCTGGATGTCCTCTTCGCTGGCCAGCGACACCACCTTGCCGACATGCGGACTGGCCGCGCTCACCACGTCGCCGGCCATGCGGTAGTTGGTGAGCTGGAAGCCCGGCTGCGGCGGGCCATCGATCATGTCCGCCGCGCCGAAGCCGTTGTAGGTGGCGCCGCGCAGGCCATATTTGGCGGCCTGGAGTTCCGCCAATGCGCCGCCCAGGGAGTGGCCGGCAGCGAATATCTGGGTTTTCGGGATGCCCTGCGCAGCCGCTTTGGCGATCATCTGCGCTGTAAACGCGTCGGCCGCAGACTTCTGCGCGTTGACGGTATCTCGCACCATCTTTGCATCGACGGCGATGTCCTGCAGCGTCGTCAGCGCGTGGTCCGCTTTTTCCGAAACACTCTTACCTGAAAATAGACCAGGATCAGTACCTCGGTACGCGACAATAACATTGTGAGGCGACGCAACGCTTTGATACGCAGTTGCGTGAAAGCCGGTAGCCGGATCACTGGTATAGCCAAATATCTTATAATCCTGGCCATCTAGAGAAACATATCTATTGTTATCGCCCACATCACGCTGTGATCGGTTGGCATACGAGTCATTACTTGCATCAGCTAACGCTTGATCAATGACTTTCATGACTTGACTTCCTTAACAGTGATCGTCACTGGGAAATAAGCATCAGGGTCTTTAAGAACCTCGGGATCGTCAGACTGGAACTCTAGCGCACCATAGGGAACCAAAGCAGGATCCCCATAAGAACTATTCTTGAAATAGCTTTTCCCACCACCCTCGCGCAAGATTTTTTCCAACAACCCTCCCCAACCGAATTTCACACCCTTGCCAATCGCGCTAACACCCACACTTGTCACATCCCAGTGGCAAACCCCGAGATTGAAATAATCTTCATCCAGCAGGGCATCGCGATAAAAATAGCCCTTCCATGTGTGGTCATCCACCTGGACCATAGGAATATCGAGCCCGGTGTTAGGCACATGGTGCTCGCCAAGAACTGGCATCATCGGCACACAATTCTTATTGATGACGTCATATCCAATGTAAGCACCCTTGAAAGAATCCCACGGTCCCGGCGCATTTGACGTGGCGATGACCTCGTAGCGCTTGACCGGATGCGGATTCAGATGCCCGGTCGCACCGTCGTTGCCAACATCGATACCTTTCGAACAACCGGCGGCGGTCGCGGCCAGGGGCATGATGGCGGCAGCGGCCAGGTGGTGCAGTTTCATCGTATCGTCCTCGGGGGGATAGGCCGCAGGCAGCGCGGCAGTGGGGTCTGGTGGCAATGGCAGTCTCGGCTTGCGCCAGGGCGCAATCGGCACCCCGCCACGCGGCAGCGCGCCGAGCCTGGCGTAGACGTCCGCATTGATGCTGCCCATGTCGCGCAGGAGTTGCGCATCGCGCATCGTGCGGGCGCGTGGACGATAGGGATTGTCGCTGTACGTGCTCTTTTCGTCGCTCATCGCGCCACCTCTCCTTTATCAAAACTCCAAGTTGCGACTGCGATCTTACTCGCTGGAAACCATGTCGCCACTGCCCATCGCGTAAAGGGTACAAGTGAGATCCCGACCCACATCCATGGCCCGGATTTTCCTGATGAACCGCCATCGGGCTCTGATACCGGCATGCGGCAGCGCCAGGTATTGGTTACATAACTGACTGGAAGGCTGTAGCTGAGCCACTGGCAAAGCCGAGAACCCAGTAGCGCCTCTCACCTGAATGCACCTGCTTCTTGCAGCGATATCGCTTCGAGGACGATTCACATACGCGTCGTTGGCCGCATCGGCAACCGCTTGATCAATCCCCTTCACGGCTGGGCCTCCCTGACAGCGAGGGTGACAGAGAAATACACGTCCGGATGCTGTGGCACTTCAGGATCAGCGGGATCGAAATCCTGAGCCCCGTAAGGGACCAGGGACTTATCCCCATACGCGACCTTCTTGAAATACCTGGTCCCTCCACCTTCGCGCAGAATCTTCTACATAGAGCCGCTCCACGCAAACCTTAGGCCCTGAGCAATCGCACTGGCGCTCACGCTCGTGACGTCCCAATGGCACACCCCAAGCTTGAAGTAATCCTCATCCTGCAGCGCATCACGGTAGAAACACCCCTTCCACGTATGGTCGTCTACGCGGGTCATCGGAACGTCGAGTCCGGTATTGGGGACTTGCTGTTGACCAATGAAGGGGATCATCGGAACGCACTTCTTATTGACGACGTCGTATCCGATGTAGGCGCCCTCGAACGCATCCCACGGCCCCGGCGCATGGGACGTGGCGATGACCTCGTCGCGTTTGACCGGGTGCGGATTCAGATGCCCGGTTGCGCCATCGTTGCCGACGTCGATGCCGTTGGAGCAGCCCGCGCCAGCCACGAGGATGGCAGCGACAGCGAGTGCGCGCAGGATTCTGAGACGGGGCCTGCGACGAGCGGTCACGCCGGCAGGGATCCACGCACCCTCGGCATGCCGCGCACCCGTCTGTGCCACGGCGGGCGTGGGCGGTACGCGCATCGCATTCGAAAGGCGACTGAGGGTGAACATTGCGGGTCATCCATGTCCGGCATCGTTACCCACGCACCATACCCCGGCGCCGGCGGGTCAGGCCAGCGGCTGGCGCCCCAGCGTGACCCGGTCGCGCGCCTCCAGGTCCTGATACGTCGCCACCTCCGCGAAGCCGGCCACCTCCAGCAGCGCGCGCACCGCCGCGCCCTGGTCCCAGCCGTGTTCCAGCAGCAGCCAGCCGCCGGGCAGCAGGTGCGCCGGCGCATCGGCGACGATTCGGCGCAGGTCGTCCAGCCCATCGGGGCCGGACGCCAGCGCGCTGGCCGGTTCGTAGCGCAGGTCGCCCTGCTGCAGGTGCGGATCGCCGGCGGCGATGTACGGCGGGTTGCTGGCGATCAGATCGAAGCGCTGGCCGGCCAGCGGCGCCAGCCACGGCCCATGCGCGAAGGCGACGTTGCCCAGGCCATGTGCGTGCGCATTGGCCTGCGCTATCGCCAGTGCCGCTGCACTGAGGTCGGTGGCCGTCACCTGCGCCTGCGGGCGCTCGCTGGCCAAGGCCAGGGCGATCGCGCCGCTGCCGGTGCCGAGGTCGGCGACGCGGCGGCCCGGCGCAGCGTCCAGCCGCTCCAGCGCCAGTTCCACCAGCCGCTCGGTGTCCGCGCGCGGGATCAGCGTGGCCGGCCCGACCGCCAGGTCCAATGTCCAGAAGCCGCGCCGGCCGGTCAGGTAGGCCACCGGCTCGCCCTGTGCACGCCGCGCCAGCAACGCCTGGAACCCATCCGCCACCTCGTCCACCAATGGATCGCGGGCGTGCGCGAACAGCCACGCGCGGTCGCGTTGCAGGGCGTGCAGCAGCAGGGCTTCGGCATCGGCACGCTCGACCTGGGTGCAGGCCGCGCGCAGCAGGGATTCGGGGGTGGGCGCATTCATCGCTGTCACGATGACGCAGCGAGCGCGGAAAAGCCAACGTGGTAGAACGGACCGACGCCCATGCGCCCTGGGCGGCTGACGCGCTGTTCGCGCGGCAGTGCAGCAAAGAGCCAGGCTTGGGAATCGATAGAGGAAACCTATCTATTCAATTCCATCAATCGATTTGAGGGATCTATCGGCGCCCCCTATCATGAGCCTCGTTCCATCCCCCGACCCCTATTGCAACCACGAGGAAACTCCATGTCGTCTTTGATCAACACCCAGGTCCAGCCGTTCAAGGCCAACGCCTATCGCAATGGCGAATTCATCGAAGTCACCGACGCGGACCTGAAGGGCAAGTGGTCGGTGCTGATCTTCATGCCGGCCGCCTTCACCTTCAACTGCCCGACCGAAGTGGAAGACGCCGCCGAGCATTACGCCGAGTTCCAGAAGATCGGCGCCGAGGTCTACATCGTCACCACCGACACCCATTTCTCGCACAAGGTGTGGCACGAGACCTCCCCGGCGGTGGGCAAGGCCCAGTTCCCGCTGGTCGGCGACCCGACCCACCAGCTGACCCGCGCCTTCGGCGTGCACATCGAGGAAGAAGGCCTGGCCCTGCGCGGCACCTTCGTGATCAACCCGGAAGGCGTGATCAAGACCCTCGAGATCCACGACAACGCGATCGCCCGCGACGTCACCGAGACCCTGCGCAAGCTCAAGGCCGCGCAGTTCGTCGCCTCGCACCCGGGCGAGGTCTGCCCGGCCAAGTGGAAGGAAGGCGAGAAGACCCTGAAGCCGTCGCTGGACCTGGTCGGCAAGATCTAAGCCGCCCGCGCTCCCATCTCCGCCTCGCGGCGGGGGTGGGGGTGAACCGCAGCCGGCATCGCGCGCCGGCGCCGGCTGCGGTTCATCCCTCCTCCCTCTTCGCGGCGCGCTGCTCCGGCAGCGTGCCTCCCCCTCGCTTTGCCCAACGTCAGGAGTCCGCCATGTTGGATGCCGATCTGAAAACCCAGTTGAAGGCCTACCTGGAGCGGGTCGTCCGGCCCATCCACATCACCGCGTCGGTGGACGATGGCGCCAAGTCGCGCGAGATGCTCGACCTGCTCGAGGACCTGGTGCTGCTGTCGGACAAGATCACCCTGGACGTGCACCGCGACAGCGGCGAGCGCGCGCCCTCGTTCGCGCTGAACAGCCCCGGCCACGACATCCACCTGCGCTTCGCCGGCCTGCCGATGGGCCACGAGTTCACCTCGCTGGTGCTGGCGCTGCTGCAGGTCGGCGGGCATCCGTCCAAGGCCACCGCCGAGCTGATCGAGCAGGTGCGCAACCTGCCCGGCGAGTATCGCTTCGAAACCTATTTCTCGCTGTCCTGCCAGAACTGCCCGGACGTGGTGCAGGCGCTGAACCTGGCCGCGGTGTTGAATCCGAACATCCAGCACGTGGCGATCGACGGCGCGCTGTTCCAGGACGAGGTCGAGGCGCGGCAGATCATGTCGGTGCCCACCGTGTACCTCAACGGCGAAGTCTTCGACCAGGGCCGCATGACCCTGGAGCAGATCGTGGCCCGGCTCGACACCGGCGCGGCCAAGCGCGATGCGGCGGCGATCGCGGCCAAGGCGCCGTTCGACGTGCTGGTGGTCGGCGGCGGCCCGGCCGGCGCGGCAGCGGCGATCTACGCCGCGCGCAAGGGCATCCGCACCGGCGTGGCGGCCGAGCGCTTCGGCGGCCAGGTGCTGGACACCATGGCGATCGAGAACTTCATCTCCGTGCAGGAGACCGAAGGCCCGAAGATGGCCGCGGCGCTGGAGCAGCACGTGCGCCAGTACGACGTGGACATCATGAACCTGCAGCGCGCCGAACAGCTGGTGCCGGCCGGTGCCGACGGCCTGGTCGAGGTCAAGCTGGCCAACGGCGCGTCGCTGAAGAGCCGCACGGTGATCCTGTCCACCGGCGCGCGCTGGCGGCAGATGAACGTGCCCGGCGAAGACCAGTACCGCAACAAGGGCGTGGCCTACTGCCCGCACTGCGACGGCCCGCTGTTCAAGGGCAAGCGCGTGGCGGTGATCGGCGGCGGCAACTCCGGCGTGGAAGCGGCGATCGACCTGGCCGGCATCGTCAGCCACGTCACCCTGGTCGAGTTCGACAGCAAGCTGCGCGCCGACGAAGTCCTGCAGCGCAAGCTGCGCAGCCTGGGCAACGTCGACATCCTGGTCAACGCGCAGAGCACCGAGGTGCTGGGCGACGGCCAGAAGGTCACCGGCCTGGTCTACAAGGACCGCGTCGGCGGCGATGTGCATCGCGTGGCGCTGGAAGGCATCTTCGTGCAGATCGGGCTGCTGCCGAACACCGAATGGCTGCAGGGCACGGTGGCGCTGTCGCCGCGTGGCGAGATCGTGGTCGACGACCGCGGCCAGACCTCGCTGCCGGGTGTGTTCGCCGCCGGTGACGCGACCACGGTGCCGTACAAGCAGATCATCATCGCCATGGGCGAAGGCTCCAAGGCGGCGCTGAGCGCGTTCGACCACCTGATCCGGCACAGCGCACCGGTCGCCAGCGGCAGCGTGGCCGAAGCGGCCTGATCCGCATCCGTCCCGCGCCGCTTCGCCGGCGCGGGACCAGGGTGTGCGGTCTCCACCGCGCGCGCCCATCTGTCTCGTCGCCAAGTGCGCCACACGCTCTATGCTGTGACCCTGCGTCACCTCCCGCCGCTGCGTTCCGAGGAACCCGCTGATGAACCTGCGTGATCTGAAATACCTGGTGGCGCTGGCCGATCACAAGCATTTCGGACGCGCCGCCGCGGCCTGCTTCGTCAGCCAGCCGACGCTGTCCACGCAGATCAAGAAGCTCGAGGACGAACTGGGCGTGCCGCTGGTCGAACGCGCCCCGCGCAAGGTCATGCTGACCCCGGCCGGGCGCGAGGCCGCCAGCCGCGCGCGCGGCATCGTCGCCGAGATCGAGCAGATGAAGGAGGCGGCGCGGCGCAGCCAGGACCCGGAAGCCGGCACCGTGCGCCTGGGCATTTTCCCGACGCTCGGCCCGTACCTGCTGCCGCATGTGATCCCGCGCATCCGCGCGCGCTTCCCGCAGCTGGAACTGCTGCTGATCGAAGAGAAGAGCGACGTGCTGCTGACCCGCTTGCGCGAGGGCCGGCTGGACGCGGCGCTGCTGGCGCTGCCGTTGCACGACGAGCAATTGCATGCCGAATTCCTGTTCGAGGAACCGTTCGTGCTGGCGGTGCCCGAGCAGCATCCGCTGGCGCGGCGGCCGACCCCGCTGACCATGGACGAACTGCACGCGCAACGCCTGCTGCTGCTCGAGGACGGGCACTGCCTGCGTGACCAGGCGCTGGACGTGTGCCACCTGTCCGGCGCGCTGGAGAAAGCCGAGTTCCAGGCCACCAGCCTGGAGACGCTGCGGCAGATGGTCGCCGCCAACGTCGGTGTGACCCTGCTGCCGCTGCTGGCGGTGCAGCCGCCGGTGGCCAATCCGCCGAACCTGCGCCTGCTGCCGTTCGCGCCCGACGGCGGGCCGAGCCGGCGCATCGCCATGCTGTGGCGGCGCAGTTCGGCGATGGGCGCGTTCCTGCAGCAACTGGCGCACCTGTTCGGTGCACTGCCCGAGGAGCTGTTTACGCTGCCGGCGCAGGCGTCGCTGCCGGACCAGGCGCCGCGCCAGGTGGCCTGAACAGGCCGACCGGCCGCGACGTCGCATCGGCGCCGGCTTGCTTGCACAATGGGAACGGGGGCGGCGCGGTGCCGCCTCCGTTCGTTGTGCCATCCAACCGGAGCCTGTCCATGACCTCGCAACACCACAGCGGCCTGCCGCCCTCGTTGATCGTCTCCAGCCGCGACCTCGCGCGCCTGGAAGCCCTGCTCGACTCCCCTGCCTTGCACCAGCACCCGGCCGCGCAAGCGCTGGGCGCAGAACTCGACCGCGCCACCGTGATGGCGCCCGACCAGATCCCCCCTGGCATCGTCACCATGCATTCCCGCGTGGAGTGCGAAGACGAACTGCACGGCGAACGCCATCAGCTGACCCTGGTCTATCCGCACGAAGCCGATGCCGCGCATGCGCGCATCTCGGTGCTGGCCCCGGTCGGCAGCGCCCTGCTCGGCCTGGCCGTGGGCCAGTCGATCGACTGGCAGGCGCCCGGCGGGCGACCGCTGCGCCTGCGCGTGACCGCGGTGCAGCGCGCCGACGACGACAACGCGCGCGCAGCGCGTTAACGTGCGCGGCCCTATCCTTGTTCCCACTCGTTTCCGAGAGATACCGATGACCTCTTCCGCCCCCTCCAAGCTCGCCCAGTTGCGCGAGTTGTCCGTGGTCGTGGCCGATACCGGCGACTATGACGCGATCAAGCGGCTCAAGCCGGTGGACTGCACCACCAATCCGACCCTGGTGAAGAAGGCGCTGGACCTGCCGGTCTACGCCGATCTGATCGATGAGGCGCTGGCCTGGGCGCGCGGCCAGGACGGCGACCACGCCGCCCTGGTCGACGAGATCGCCGACCGCCTGACCATCGGCGTCGGCGCCAAGCTCAGCGCGCTGGTGCCCGGCCGCGTGTCCACCGAAGTGGACGCCGACCTGGCCCACGACACCGCCGCCACCATCGCCAAGGCGCACAAATTCATCGCCATGTACGCCGAGCGCGGCATCCCCAAGGACCGCATCCTGATCAAGGTCGCCGCAACCTGGGAAGGCATCGAGGCGGCGCGGCAGCTGCAGCGCGACGGCATCGACTGCAACCTGACCCTGATCTTCAACCGCACCCAGGCCCTGGCCTGCGCCGAGGCCGGCGTGTTCCTGATCTCGCCCTTCGTCGGCCGCATCCTCGACTGGTACGTGGCCAAGGGCCAGACCCCGGCGACCATCGACGAGGACCCGGGTGTGCAGTTCGTGCGCGGCGTGTACGACGAGTTCAAGCGCCGCGGTTCGCAGACCGTGGTCATGGGCGCCTCGTTCCGTTCCACCGCGCAGATCGAGGCGCTGGCCGGCTGCGACCGCCTGACCATCTCGCCGGACCTGCTGGAGAAGCTCGACGCCGACCACGGCCCGCTGCCGCGCAAGCTCTCGCCAGGCCAGGCCGACGGCGCCAAGATCGAGCCGATCGACGCCAAACGCTTCGCCGCCGACCTGGCCGCCGACCCGATGGCTACCGAAAAGCTGGCCGGCGGCATCGACACCTTCGCCAAGGATCTGCAGGCGCTGCGCGACACGATCCGGCACAAGCTGGTCGGCTGAGCAGCGCACGCCTTGCATCATCCCGAGGAGCGGCGGCGACGTCGCTCCTTTTTTATTCGCGCATTGAGCATGCGGCGCTTGCCTTGACTCCCAACCTTGCGTCATTCCTTACGCTGATAGCCTGTCAGTTGACTTGCTCCTCAATCCGCTGAGGTCGATAAGGTTTGACAATCAATAGACAGTCCTCTTTGGCCAGACTAGGATGACCAAAGGACTTGGGGGCAAAGGAATGCGACCAGCACTTCTCTTGTTTGCAGCGTTTCTCATGCTTGGCGTATCGGGCGAGAGCTTGGCTGATCCTCCCAAGCCGGCGACTCGTCAGAGCCAGCAACGAACACCGGACGCCACGGTCACGGAGCTCCGAGCACTCCTGCAGACGCCCGAGAGCGAAATCGACTTGGCAAAGGCCAAGCTCGCTATCGACCGCATGATCGACTCGAAGGTTGACCCCACTGTCACCCTGCTGCAGCTCGACACACTGACTACTCGCATCAAGGCGCGTTTTCCGACGAATGCGACCAGCCAGTCCAAGTTGGAATTGCTTGTGAGCTCGCTGTCCCAGGCCGGGCCGTGGAATGACTATCGCCCTTTCAGTTACGACCTGAACGACCCATTCGGCAAAACGATCCACAATAAGCTGCTTTCAACCTACCTGACGACCCGCAAGGGCAACTGCGTCTCAATGCCGGTGCTGCTTGTAATTCTGGGCCAGAAGCTGGGACTGGATATGACCTTGGCGACAGCGCCCGAGCACGTCCTGGCGAAGTTCCGGAACGACCGAGGCCAGTGGATCAACATCGAGGCCACCAGCTTTGGCACGAAGAGCAACGCCAGCTATGAGCAGGAAACCAACATCTCGCCGAAGGCCGTGGCCAACCGCCTCTACTTGCGGCCGCTAAACAAACGCGAGTCTGTCGCAGTCATGCTGAGTACCTTGATGGAGTTTTACGGGCAGCAGCAGCGTCAGGAGCAACGCATCGCGATCGCCGACCTGGCGTTGCAGGCCGACCCCAAGGATATTGCGGCGATGCTACAGAAGGGCAACGCCTACTTCAGGTTAATGCAACAGTACATGGCGAAGTATCCGTCGCCTGCGGCCATTCCCCCAGAACAGCGTTTGGATTTCGATGCACTCCAACGCAGTAACGATCTTTGGTTTAATCGGGCCGAGGCGCTTGGTTGGACGATGCCACCCAAGACACAGGATGCGAACTACCTACAAACCATCCAACACGCAAAGGCAACGCAACAGTGAGGGCGGTGATGCACAAGCTAAAATGCGCAGGGGGCGTGCTAGCCATTCTAATCGCCGGGTTTGGCGGACCCGTCTCAGCACGTTACGTACAGTCAGATCCAATCGGTATCGCAGGCGGCGTCAATACATATGCCTACGTGCAAGAAAATCCGGTGTCATCCATAGACCCACTTGGCCTCAGAAAGGTGATCCTCTTCAACCCTGGCGACTATCCGTTCTACCAAGGCGCAATGGCGACTCCTGACATTCCAGGCGTCACCAGGGTGTTTGGGCACATGGGACCTGACCGCGTTCTCGACCAGCGCCATGATGGTCTTGCTGTGAAGCTGGACGTGGAAGGTGTCAAGTACATTATTGAGGGAGCGGGCTGGACTCCCGGTGAGCCGGTTGAATTTATGGGGTGCCGCTCAGGGCAGGGAGAGAACTCGATCGCCGAACAGTTCGCAAACAAGTATTCCACTGCTACATCGGGCGCCACGCAGTACATGTGGTACAACGATCTTGGCATAAGCGGAATCTATGGAAAGGTTCCTTACTTCCATTGGAAGAATTATGCCAATCCAGGAGTCATGCGCTCCTTTCCGCCTGGACCGTGAATATGACCATGGGAAAGCCTCTACTTCGCTGGCTCCTTCTTGCACCGGCCGTAGTTGCCAGCCTCTTATCGATGGCGGGCATGTATTGGCTATGCCATCAATTGCTGCTGCAGGTATGCCCTCCATCGTCAAAGTCGATAGAGGGGGTGACCGACCTAGCGAGTGACAACTATGGAATAGCCACCACTACATGTTCACAAAGTTGGTACCCATCTGCAGAATCTTCACTCCTGATTGTGATGCTTCTTCTATCCGTGCTGGTTTGCTGTCTCAGTGCTTATCGCTTGGCACCCAGTCACAAACGACTTGTCAGCGCCCTTTGCGGAGTAGCGACAAGTGCATTTCTCGTCATGGCCTTTACTTGGCCAGAGTTGTAGCGCGCGAACTACTCGAAGCGCTCCTTATCAAGCCTAGCCCCTGCATCAGCAAAGGCGAGCGGCATTTGACTAGACCGATCGGAGATTAATGGGCACTCATTCTTTTATTGCAGGGAATGGGCAAAAGGGAATGGGGAAACTTGGCAGCACCGCGGTTCGCAGACCGTGGTCATGGGCGCCTCGTTCCGTTCCACCGCGCAGATCGAGGCGCTGGCCGGCTGCGACCGCCTGACCATCTCGCCGGACCTGCTGGAAAAGCTCGACGCCGACCACGGCCCGCTGCCGCGCAAGCTCTCGCCCGGCCAAGCCGACGGCGCCAAGATCGAGCCGATCGACGCCAAGCGCTTCGCCGCCGACCTGGCCGCCGATCCGATGGCTACCGAAAAGCTGGCCGGCGGCATCGACACCTTCGCCAAGGACCTGCAGACCCTGCGCGACACGATCCGGCACAAATTGATCGGCTGAGCAGCGCACGCCTTGCATCATCCCGAGGAGCGGCGGCGACGCCGCTCCTTTTATGTCCCTGACACGCCTTCAGCGGATCCCGTCAGGGCAATAGGATGATGTCGAAGGTCTGTATGGTCGTCGGATAACCCTGGCTGGGTTCGCAGCTATGCGCGAAACATGCGCCGGAGTAAGGAAGCTGCCACACCAGGACGTGGCTGTCGGCGCCGGAATCCCTGTCGTCCCAGATCAGATTTTCCTTGGTCAGCGAGACCAACTGGCAGAACTCCTCCCGCACGCACATCAGGCCAGGGTAGTCGACAAGGGTTGGCGGAGTATTGAAATCCGCCACCGCGATCGACCCGAGCGCGATGTATCCGGCCGGCGCTTGCAGGCTGTAGATGCCGAGCTTGCAGGGGCGACCGCTGCCGTTGCATTCCCATACGGTGGTGAAGCCGAGGGGCGCGCTCAGGCATATGTTCTGATTGGAGTCGTATTCCTGCAACACGACCATCGGACCGGATGGGGACGGCGGATTGGCGTAGTTGTTGGTCGCGTACAGGCCAGTGTAGAAGTACGCCTCGCCCTGGCCAATGCCGCTCACGAGCGGATGCCAGAAGCTGATGTTCATTCCCGCGCCGCTTCCTCAGTCGGTGATCTGGTTGGCGAGGTCGAAACTGTTGCAGACGGCCTGACAGAGAAAGCTCATCACCTACTTCTCCAGATACGAACCATCGAACGGCACGGCGAAGACACAGGCATCGACGAAACGCAGCGTCGTCGGCCTCCCCTTTACATCATCCGTCGCCCGTACCAGACCGGCGCGACCGCACTGTCTGCAAAATGCCTCTTGCGCGCCTGGGTTGCAAGGAATTCCACATTGGCTCCTTGGCGACGGCGCGCACAGGCGCACCGTGCCTGGCCACAACGCGCATGGAATCATGCAAACCATCCATCGAAGCGACGTCGCGCGTCCGAGCAGCGTTCGCATACCCGGCCATTGCCCCCGGTCGCCGCCATGCGTATTGGCGCTGCAGCGACGTCTTCCAGGCTATGCTGCGCGCCCGAGTGCAGAGGCAAGGCAATGGCGACGATCGCAGTGGTGATGGTGGACGGCGTGGCGGACTGGGAGATCGGCACCATCCTGCCGGCAGCGCGGGCCTGGTTCGGCGACACGATCCAGATCGCCAGCATCGACGGCAAGTCCATCACCTCGATCGGCGGGCTGGAGCTGCACCCCACCTATGCGCTGTCGGACCTGGCGCCATTGGACGCCGACCTGTGGCTGCTGCCCGGCAGCGACCGCTGGCAGGCCGGCGAGATTCCAGGACTGAGCGCACTGCTGCTGCAGCGTCTGGAGGCTGGCCGCGGCGTGGCGGCGATCTGTGGGGCGACCCTGGCGCTGGCCTACGCCGGCCTGCTCGATAGCCGCCCGCACACCAGCAATTCCGAAGCCTTCCTGCGCGAGCACGCCGGCGTCTACGCCGGCAGCACGCATTATCAGGAACGCCGCGTAGTCAGCGCTGGCGGGCTGATCACCGCCCCCGGCACCAGCCCGGTCAGTTTCGCCGAGGAATGCCTGCGCCTGCTGCACCCCGAACGCGAGGAGCAGATCGCGCAGATGCGGCAGATGTTCGCGGCCGAGTTCGTGTAACGCGACCAGTGCCACCTGTCATGCAGACGGCGGCGGCGCCACATGACTACACTTGTCGTCACACACCGTGAGGTACGCCATCAGCGGCTGAGCACAGCGCTGCGGTCGCCCATGACTCAGGCAGCCCGTCCCGAGGTGCACCAGCAGGGTGCTTCCACGACGTCGACAGGAGAAGGCGCATGCGCGGATGGATGGCGCGTTATTTGTTTTCGCTGGCGCTGGCCGCCGCCAGCGCCACCGGCATGGCCGCCACACCGGCACCGACGCGGGTCGCGATCCTGGGCGTGGAGCACGCGGGGCAACTGGTTTCCGAACGCGACCAACCGGGCGTGCTAGCGGCGTTCCTGGAGCAACTCGCGCCGGACGCGATCTGTATCGAACGCCCGCCGGAGCAGGCGGCGCGCGGCGATTACTACGAATACACCTACGAGGTGCAGGGCGTGATCCTGCCGTACGCTGCGGCGCATCCCGTCGCCCTCTGTCCGATCGACTGGATGCCGCCGGTGGAGGACGCCAGGCTCGGCTTCGGCGTGGACCTGGACACGCCGCTGGAACTACGCCGCGAGCAGGGGTTCCAGGGCTTCCTGTCGTTCCCCGACAAGACCGCATTGCAGCGCGATTTCTTCGCGGCGGATGTGGCCGAGAACGTGGCCGCGGTGCGGAAGTGGGCGCAAACCCCGGCGCCGCGCGCCGACCAGGACCTGCCGCGGCGCCTGTATCTGTATCGCACCTTCCTGCAGGCCCAGCGCATCCGCGCCGCAGCACTGGCGCACCCGGGCAAGACCGTGCTGGTCGTGGTGGGCTATTTCCACAAACCGGACCTGGAGGCGATCCTCGCGCACGACCCGGCGATCGCGCTGGTGCAGCCGTCGACGCTGGGGCGCCCCACCGCGGACGCGGTCGCGCGCGCCACCACCGCGACGCAGCGCGCGGCGATCCTCGCCTTCAACCTGCTCGGCACCCAGGCCGACACCGTCAACGTCGACTGGGCGTGGATGAGCCGCGTCCTGGCTGCCTACGCCGCCGACGCGCCGGCCGCCGAAACGGCGCTGTTGCGAACCCGCCTGGCCCTGCTGAGCGGCCGCATCGCACCGGCCGAGGCGCGGCGGCGCTACGCACGGCTCGCCGAGGACACGCCGGTCGAACTGGCGTTCGGCTGGACCGGCGTGCAGGACCGCACGCGCGTGGATTCGTTCTTCGATCCCTTCGGCAATCTGACGGTGCGCCAGCGCGCGACGCTGGAACTGGCACGCACCGACTACGCGCTCGGCCGCAGCCGTGACGGCGACGCGGCGATCGAACGGCTCCAGGCCGACCTGTCGCCACGCAAGGCGCTGCAACTGTCCGGCTATGCGGCGCGACTGCGGCCGGCCGCCGCGAGCACGCGCGATCCGCGAGCCGCGAAGTAACGGGCTCGCGGCGAGACGTCACCCGCGGTCGCCGTGACCCTCGATGGCGACAGCATCCTGCGCGAACGACGCGCAGATGCGATCTTCAGGCCTCCAGTCCGATCGGGCAACTCACCCCGGTCCCGCCCAGGCCGCAGTAGCCACCCGGGTTCTTGGCCAGATACTGCTGGTGCTCGTCCTCGGCGTAGTAGAACGGCGGCGCCGGGAAGCGGATTTCGGTAGTGATGGGACCGTAGCCGGCAGCATCCAGGCGCTGCTGGTAGGCGTCGCGGCTGGCCAGCGCGGCCTCGTACTGGGCCTGGGTGGTGCAGTAGATCGCCGAGCGGTACTGGGTGCCGGTGTCGTTGCCCTGGCGCATGCCCTGGGTCGGGTCGTGGCTTTCCCAGAAGGTCTGCAGCAACTGCTCGAAGCGCACGGTCTGCGGGTCGAACGCCACCAGCACCGCCTCGGTGTGACCGGTCTGACCGGAGCACACTTCGCGATAGGTGGCATTGGGCGTCTCGCCGCCGGCATAGCCGACCGCGGTGCTGAACACGCCGGGCAGCGACCAGAACTTGCGTTCAGCGCCCCAGAAGCAGCCCAGGCCGAACTGCACCTGCTCCAGGCCGGCGAAGGCATCGCGCAACGGATGGCCGTTGACGAAGTGGCGGTTGTGCAGCGGCAGCGGCTGCGCGCGTCCCGGCAGGCTCTCGCCCGGGCGCGGCAGGCGCTGCTTGAAGGCACCGATTCCCAACATGGCACGGACTCCTGGCAGCGACGGCGATGTCAGGTGGATGGCGCTGCCGGAGCCCGCTTTCAAGTGCGCCCGACCACCGCGGCGGCGGTGACAGGCGCGACGTTCACTTCGTTGCGGCGCTGGCCGTGGCGGCGGCGACCGGTTCCGGCATCGCCGAGCTGTGGTGGTTGATGATCAGCCAGCGCCCGTCGCGCTTTTCGTAGACGAAGGTGTAGCGCGCCTGCACCTGGCGGGTGCTGCCGTCGGGATTGTTCAGGGTGAAGGTGTAGACGCCGGCATCGACCGCGCTGTCGTCGTCGAGCAGCCGCACCTGGCGGTAGTTGATGGCACCGCGCGGCTTGGCGGCGAGAAAGTGGCTGAAGTAGTCCTCGATCTCGGCGCGGCTGGCGCGCACCTGGTTGGACACGGTCGGCAGCAGCACGCCGTCGCGGGCGTACAGGTCGGCCACGCGCTGCGGATTGCCGGTGGCCAGCGCCGCGTTCCAGCGGTCGAACAGGCCGGCGATCTCGCGCTCGGCACTGCTGGCCGGTGTCGCCGGCGTACCGTCGTAATGCATCGCCGGCGCGGCCAGCGCGGTGGAGGTGGTGGTCAGGCCCAGTGCCAGGGCGAACAGGATGCGACGCATGGGAAGTCTCCGCTTGCTGAGGGGATGCCGTCTCGGGGCGAAGCGAGTATCGGCAGCGGCGGCTTGCGCAACATCCGCTGGGCGGCATATCCTCGAATATGCCGTTCGGCATATCGGAGACGCGCTCGTGCACCCTCCCTCCAATGCAGGCCAGTGGCGTGAGGCACTGCGCCGCGACGCCGCCGACGCGGCGCGCTGGCAGGCCGTGGCCGCCGCCGCGGCGGCGCTGCGCGAGGCCGGCGATGCCGCGCAGGCCGCTGCGCACGCACTCGTGCCGGCCAGTGCCCTGGTGGCGGCCCCGCACGCCGCGGTGCTGGCGGTGCGGGGCGCCCGCTGCCTGGTGCTGGCCAGCCAGGGCGATGCGTTGCCGCCGGGCGCCAGCGTCGCCGTCGAGGCGCCGGCGCATGCCTGGCGCCTGCGCCGCACGGCCGCCAACGAGGCCGGCGAACTGTGCCTGCCGATCGCCGCGCTGGGCGTGCCGCTGGGCATGCTGTGCCTGGGCTGGGACGCCCGCACCGTCCCGGCGCCGGAAGACGTGCAGGCCCTGTCCGCGATCGCCGCGCTGCTGGCACCGCTGGCGGCCGAACCGCCGCGTGCGCCGCGGCGACGCAAACCGGCGCATGCCGACCGCCTGGCCGTGCTCAGCGCGCGCGAGCGGCAGGTGCTGGCGCTGCTCTCGCGCGGCCTCACCAATGCCGCACTCGGCGCCGAACTGGGCATCAGCGCCGGCACCGCCAAGGTCCACGTCGAGCGCATCCTGCACAAGCTGCAGGTGGCCGACCGCACCCAGGCCGCGGTGGTCGCAGTGCAGGCGGGGGTGGCGCTGTGAGGGCGCTGGCGCGGCACTGGAACGACTGGCCGCTGACCCGCAAGAGCCTGGCGCTGGTGGCGCTGCCGCTGTTGCTGCTGGTGGCGGCGCTGGTGGCGATCTACAGCGTGGAACGGCAGAACATCGCCGCCGAGAACGACGTGCGCCGCACCCTGCAGTTGCTCAGCGATTTGCACGAGGCGCATGCGCTGCTGGCCGAGACCGCCGCTGGCGTGCGCGGCTACCGGCTGGTGCGCCAGGACGCGTTCCTGACCCCGTACCGCGATGCCGAGCCGCGGCTGAAGACCGTGGTGCAGCGCCTGTCGCAACGCATCACCGACCCGCGCCAGGCGCAGCGCTTCGTCCGCATCCAGCCGCTGTTCGAGGAGAAGATGCAGGGCTGGCGGCGGCTCCTGGCGCCGGACCTGAGCCGCGAGGAAGAGATCCGCCAGCTGCGCGAGGGCAAGGTCACCCTCGACATCCTGCGCGCGGAACTGCGCGAGCTGCGCAACTACGAGACCGCGCAGTTGCAGGTGCGTACCGCCAAGGCGCAGGCGCTGCGCCAGCGCAACCTGCTGATCACCCTGTGCGCGGCGATGCTGGGCGGGCTCGGCGCGGTGCTCGCGGTGGCCTGGTTCGCCTCGTCGCTGTCGCGGCGCCTGCGCCAGCTCTCGGCCAATGCCGACCGCCTCGGCGACGGCCGGCCGCTGGCGCCGCAACCGCCGGCCGGCGACGAACTGGGCCAGGTCGCGCAGCGCCTGCAGCAGGCCAGCACCCTGCTCGCCGCGCGCGCCGAGGAAGCGCAGTCGGCGCGCCGCGAGGCCGAGAGCGCCAACCGCGCCAAGACCGAATTCCTCTCGCGCAGCAGCCACGAACTGCGCACCCCGCTCAACGCCATCCTCGGCTATGCGCAGGTGCTGGAGATGGACCTGCCGGGCGCGGCGCAGCGCGACCACCTGCAGCACATCCTCGGCGCCGGCCGGCATCTGTTGGGGCTGATCACCGAACTGCTGGACATCGCCCGCATCGAGGCCGATCAGCTCGACCTTAGCCCACGCCCGGTGCCGGTGCATGCCGCACTGGAAGAGGCGCTGGGCCTGGTCGCGCCGGAAGCGCAGGCGCGCGGCATCGTGCTGCGGCCACCGCAGTTGCCGCCGGAGTGGACGGTGCGCGCCGACCCGCAGCGGCTGCGCCAGGTGCTGATCAACCTGCTGTCCAACGCGATCAAGTTCAACCGTCCGGGTGGCGCGGTGTCGGTGAGCGCGGTGCCCGAAGGCCAGTCCCTGGCGCTGAGCGTGCACGACCAGGGCCTCGGTCTGACGCCGGCGCAGGTGGAACGCTTGTTCACGCCGTTCGAGCGGCTCGGCGCCGAGCGCTCGGCGATCGAGGGCACCGGCCTGGGCCTGGCGCTGAGCAAGCGCCTGACCGAGGCGATGGGCGGGCGCATCGCCGTGGACAGCGGCCCGGACGGATCGCGCTTCACCATCGCGCTGCCGCTGGACCGCCCACAGGCAGCGGCACTGCCGGACCCGGCCGTGGCGGCGCCGACGGCGAGCGGGATCCAGCGCCAGTTGCTGAGCGTGGAGGACAACCCGTCCAACCAGGCGCTGATCCGCACCCTGGTCGAGCGCCGCCCGCACTGGCGCCTGCACGAGGCCGCCAGCCTGGCGCAGGCGCACGCGCATCTGCAGCAGGCCACGCCGGACCTGATCCTGCTCGACCTGCACCTGAGCGACGGCAACGGCGAGGACCTGCTGCAGGCGCTGCGCGCGCAGCCGCACACCGCCGCGATCCCGGTGGTGGTGATCAGCGCCGATGCCACCGCGACCACGCTGGCGCGCGTGCAAGGCGAGCCGGTGCGCGCCTACCTGACCAAGCCGCTGGACGTGGCCGACTTCTTCTCCGTTCTGGACCGACACCTCGCATGACCCGCAACGATGTCCTGGCCGCGCGCATCCTGATCGTCGACGACGAACCGGCCAACGTGCGCCTGCTGGAAGAACTGCTGCAGCGCGAAGGCTTCCGCCAGGTGGTGGCGACCACCGACCCGCAGCGGGTGCTGGGCCTGGTCGCGGCGTTCGCGCCGGACATGCTCCTGCTCGACCTGATGATGCCGGAGCTGGACGGCTACGCGATCCTGGAACAGCTGGCGCGGCTGGCCGGCCCGTCCAGCTTCCTGCCGGTGATCGTACTCACCGCCGACCCCAGCCGCAGCGCCCGCCACCGCGCCCTCGGCCTGGGCGCCAAGGATTTCCTGACCAAGCCACTGGACACCTTCGAAGTCGCCCTGCGCGTCTGGAACGTGGCCGAGACCGTGGTGCTGTTCAAGCGCCTGCGTGCGCTGGCCGTGGCGGATGCCGCGCCGCCGGGATGGCTGACGGCCGGGATTGGGGATTAGGGATTGGGGATTCGCAACGGCAGCCCCCCGCTTTTGCCAATCCCCAATCCCGGCCCCCAACCTACATCGCCCGCGTCACCTGCCCGCCCAGGCCCAGCGTCATCAGCACTTCCTGGGCCCTTTCCAGCAGTTCGTCGGCCACGCAGACCTGGACCACGCCGAACGGCAGTTCGCCGGCGCCGCCGAGCAGGGCCTCGCCGAACACGAAGGCGGTGATGCCGGCGTCCTCCAGCGCGTGCTTGGCCAGGTGCGCATCGATCAGGTGCTGGGCGCGATAGGCGATCTGCATGGTCGGCCCCTCAGCCGTACACAGCGACATTGGCGACGGCACGGGAGACGCGCCGCACGCTCGCAGACAGGGTCTGGGCGCCGATAACGAGGCTGAGCAAAGGCATGGCGCGTTCTCGCAAAGGGAGATCGGCAGAGTACGCTGGGTACGCCGGTCGCAGCCAGCCGAACCGAGCCCCCAGCGTCAACAAACGTCAACATAGGGTCAACGTTTGTTGACCCGAGTAGACTGTTGCGCACCCAATTTGTTGACGCGCGCATGTCCGACACCCCCGCCACCGACGCCTCCGCCCCGGCCGAGAAGAAAGACTTCATCCGCCAGATCGTCCGCGAGGACCTGGCCAGCGGCAAGCACACGGCCATCCGCACCCGCTTCCCGCCCGAGCCCAACGGCTACCTGCACATCGGCCACGCCAAGGCGATCTGCCTGGACTTCGGCATCGCCGCCGAGTTCGGCGGGCGCTGCAACCTGCGCTTCGACGACACCAACCCAGCCAAGGAAGATCCCGAATTCGTCGCCGCGATCCAGGACGACGTGCGCTGGCTGGGCTTCGACTGGGCCGAGCTGCGTCACGCCTCGGACTATTTCGAGGTGTACTACCTGGCCGCCGAGAAGCTGATCCGCGACGGCCACGCCTTCGTCTGCGACCTCTCCGCCGAGCAGGTGCGCGAGTACCGCGGCACCCTCACCGAGCCGGGCCGCGACTCGCCCTACCGCACCCGCAGCGTCGAGGAGAACCTGGACCTGTTCCGGCGCATGCGCGCCGGCGAGTTCCCGGACGGCGCGCGCACACTGCGCGCCAAGATCGACATGAGCAGCGGCAACATCAACCTGCGCGACCCGGCGCTGTACCGGATCAAGCACGTCGAACACCAGAACACCGGCAATGCCTGGCCGATCTACCCGATGTACGACTTCGCGCATTCGCTGGGCGATGCGGTGGAAGGCATCACCCACTCGCTGTGCACGCTGGAGTTCGAAGACCACCGCCCGCTGTACGACTGGTGCGTGGACAAGGTCGACCTGGCCGGCCACCCGGAACTGCTGCAGCCGCTGCTGGACAAGGGCCTGTCGCGCGAGGCGGCCAAGCCGCGGCAGATCGAGTTCTCGCGGCTCAACATCAACTACACGGTGATGAGCAAGCGCAAGCTGACCCAACTCGTCGCCGAAGGCCTGGTCGACGGCTGGGACGACCCGCGCATGTACACCCTGCAGGGCCTGCGTCGCCGCGGCTACACGCCGGCCGCGCTGCGCCTGCTGGTCGACCGCGTCGGCATCAGCAAGCAGAACTCGGTGATCGACTTCTCGGTGCTCGAAGGCTGCCTGCGCGAAGACCTGGACGCGCACGCCGCGCGGCGCATGGCGGTGATCGAGCCGCTGAAGCTGGTGCTGAGCAACCTGCCCGAGGGCCACAGCGAAACCCTGACCTTCTCCAACCATCCCAAGGACGAGAGCTTCGGCACGCGCGAAGTGCCGTTCTCGCGCGAGCTGTGGATCGAGCGCGAGGACTTCGCCGAAGTCCCGCCTAAAGGCTGGAAGCGGCTGGTGCCGGGCGGCGAAGTGCGTCTGCGCGGCGCCGGCATCGCCCGCGTCGACGAAGTGATCAAGAACGCCGCCGGCGAGATCGTGGAACTGCGCGGCTGGCTCGACCCGGAATCGCGCCCGGGCATGGAAGGCGCTAACCGCAAGGTCAAGGGCACCATCCACTGGGTCAGCGCCGCGCACGCGGTGGAGGCGGAGATCCGCCTGTACGACCGCCTGTTCTCGGTGGAAAAGCCCGACGACGAGTCCGACGGCAAGACCTACCGCGACCACCTCAACCCCGACTCCAAGCGCAGCGTGCGCGGCTACGTCGAACCCGCCGCCGCCCAGGCCGCGCCGGAGCAGGCGTTCCAGTTCGAGCGCACCGGCTATTTCGTCGCCGACCGCTACGACCACCGCGCCGACGCGCCGGTGTTCAACCGCAGCGTGACCCTGCGCGATACCTGGAGCGGCGGCCAGGGCGGCTGACCAAGCGCGTGTGCGATGCCTCCAGCGACGGCGATGTCCTGGAGGAAGGCAGCGCATCGGCCGCGGACCGCGTGCCCGAACATCTGCCGCGTCGTTCGGCGCTATCGCGTCGGGACTGAAGTCCCTCCCACAGGATGGCTGCATGCGCGGCCGCTTCCTGCAGGGCTAGCGTTAGCGTTGTTTTATTGGTGAGGCATCGCGCTGAAGCGGGGGCTAAAAAGCCGGGATTGGGGACTTGAGATTGGGGATTCAGAACCCCGCAAATCGGGACCCGAAATGTTCCGCAAGTGCTGGGCGGTTGCGATTGCACTGTGGGAGGGGCTTCAGCCCCGACGGGCTTTACCGATAACGCCTGTCGGGGCTGAAGCCGCACCCACAAAAGCAGCTGTTTTTTTATCGGCGCACTGGATCGCTTTGCAGCGGTTGTACTCCGCGGACTACGCT
>NZ_NSGT01000058.1:0-16812 GCF_009192905.1 Xanthomonas sp. LMG 12459 | reverse complement strand
TTGCCATGACTGCTGCTCCTTACTTCTTGTCGCCACCGGCGATGCCGGTGATCTCGATTTCGGTGTAGTGCTGCCGATGACCCTGACGCTTCATGTGGTGCTTGCGGCGGCGGAACTTGATGATGCGCACCTTGTCGGCGCGGCCATGGGCCACGACCTTGGCGGTGACGGCGGCGCCCTTCAGCGCGTCGCCGATCTTGATGCCGTCGCTGTCGCCCAGCATCAGGATGTTGTCGAACGTGATCTCGTTGCCGTCTTCTGCTTCGAGCTTTTCCACGCGGAGCGTTTCGCCCTGCGCGACGCGGTATTGCTTACCGCCGGTGACCAGTACTGCGTACATGACCAGACTTCCTCTGTAGTTATTGTGGTCGTTCCTGCCGTGCCGTTTCGGGCAGACAGGAGCGGGATTGTAAGCCGCCGCGCGCGGCAGGGTCAAGCCCACCCAGGGCCGGACTGTCAAGCCCCGCGGGCCGGCGCGGCTGCCTGAACCAGCCAGCCGCCGGCGCCCGGCGGCGCTGGGATCTGCGGCAATTGCCCCCACCTGACAAGCTGGGTACGCTGATCGATTGCCGTCCCCTTTCCGCCCCCACACTGGCCAGCGGCACCGCCACGGCCGGCACATTCCGGAATCTCTTCATGGCGATGGATTACATCCGCATCCGCGGCGCGCGGACGCACAACCTCAAGAACCTCGACCTCGACCTGCCGCGCGACAAGCTGATCGTGATCACCGGCCTGTCCGGGTCCGGCAAGTCCTCGCTGGCGTTCGACACCATCTACGCCGAGGGCCAGCGCCGCTACGTGGAGTCGCTGTCGGCGTACGCGCGGCAGTTCCTCAGCGTGATGGAGAAGCCCGACATCGATCACATCGAAGGCCTGTCGCCGGCGATCGCGATCGAGCAGAAGTCGACCTCGCACAACCCGCGCTCCACCGTCGGCACCATCACCGAGATCTACGACTACCTGCGCCTGCTGTACGCACGCGTCGGCCAGCCGCGCTGCCCCGACCACGGCTATCCGCTGGAGGCGCAGACGGTCAGCCAGATGGTCGACCAGGTGCTGACCCTGAACCCGGAGCAGCGCTACATGCTGCTGGCGCCGGTGATCCGCGAGCGCAAGGGCGAGCATGCGCAGGTGTTCGAACAACTGCGCGCGCAGGGCTTCGTGCGCGTGCGCGTGGACGGCGAGCTGTACGAGATCGACGCGGTGCCGGCGCTGGCGCTGCGCCAGAAGCACACCATCGAGGCGGTGATCGACCGCTTCCGCCCGCGCGAGGACATCAAGCAGCGCCTGGCCGAGAGCTTCGAGACCGCGCTGAAGCTGGCCGACGGCATGGTGGCGGTGCAGTCGCTGGACGACACCGCGGCCGCGCCGCACCTGTTCTCCTCCAAGTACAGCTGCCCGGTCTGCGACTACTCGCTGCCGGAGCTGGAACCGCGCCTGTTCTCGTTCAACGCGCCGATGGGCGCCTGCCCGAGCTGCGACGGCCTGGGCGTGGCCGAGTTCTTCGATCCCGAGCGGGTGGTGGTGCATCCGGAACTGTCGCTGTCGGCCGGCGCGGTGCGCGGCTGGGACCGGCGCAACGCGTACTACTTCCAGCTGATCGCCTCGCTGGCCAAGCACTACAAGTTCGACGTCGACGCGCCCTGGCAGTCGCTGCCGGCGAGCGTGCGCCAGGCGGTGCTGTACGGCAGCGGCGACGAGACCATCACCTTCACCTACTTCACCGATGCCGGCGGCCGCACCCAGCGCAAGCATCGCTTCGAAGGCATCATCCCCAACCTGGAGCGCCGCTACCGCGAGACCGAATCGCCGGCGGTGCGCGAGGAACTGGCCAAGTACATCAGCGAACGGCCGTGCCCGGACTGCAAGGGCGCGCGCCTGAACAAGGCCGCGCGCAACGTGTTCGTCGCCGACCGTCCGCTGCCGGACCTGGTGGTGCTGCCGATCGACGATGCACTGAGCTTCTTCCGCCAGCTCGACCTGCCCGGCTGGCGCGGCGAGATCGCCAGCAAGATCGTCAAGGAGATCGCCGAACGGCTGGGCTTCCTGGTCGACGTCGGCCTGGATTACCTGACCCTCGAGCGCAAGGCCGACACCCTGTCCGGCGGCGAGGCGCAGCGCATCCGCCTGGCCAGCCAGATCGGCGCCGGCCTGGTCGGCGTGATGTACGTGCTCGACGAACCCTCGATCGGCCTGCACCAGCGCGACAACGAACGCCTGCTCGGCACCCTTACCCGCCTGCGCGACCTCGGCAACACGGTGATCGTGGTCGAGCACGACGAGGACGCGATCCGCCTGGCCGATTACGTGCTGGACATCGGCCCCGGCGCCGGCGTGCACGGCGGCGAGGTGGTCGGCCACGGCAGCGTGCAGGACCTGCTCAAGGCGCCGCGCTCGCTGACCGGGCAATACCTGTCCGGCAAGCGCCGCATCGAGATCCCGGCCAAGCGCCACAAGGCCAATCCGAAGATGACCCTGCACCTGCGTGGGGCCACCGGCAACAACCTCAAGAACGTCGACCTGGACATCCCGGCCGGCCTGCTGACCTGCATCACCGGCGTGTCCGGCTCGGGCAAGTCGACGCTGATCAACGACACCTTGTTCACCCTGGCGGCGAACGAGATCAACGGCGCCTCGCACAGCGTGGCGCCGTACCGCGAGATCGAGCACCTGGACCTGTTCGACAAGGTCGTGGACATCGACCAGTCGCCGATCGGGCGCACCCCGCGCTCCAATCCGGCCACCTACACCGGCCTGTTCACGCCGCTGCGCGAACTGTTCGCGCAGGTGCCGGAAGCGCGCTCGCGCGGCTACTCGCCGGGCCGCTTCAGCTTCAACGTGCGCGGCGGCCGCTGCGAGGCCTGCCAGGGCGACGGCCTGATCAAGGTGGAGATGCACTTCCTGCCGGACGTGTACGTGCCCTGCGACGTCTGCCACGGCAAGCGCTACAACCGCGAGACGCTGGAGATCCTGTACAAGGGCTTCAACATCAACGACGTGCTGGAAATGACCGTCGAGGATGCGCTGAAGCTGTTCGAGCCGGTGCCGTCGATCGCGCGCAAGCTGGAGACTTTGGTCGACGTGGGCCTGAGCTACATCAAGCTGGGCCAGAGCGCGACCACCCTGTCCGGCGGCGAGGCGCAGCGGGTGAAGCTGTCCAAGGAACTGTCGCGGCGCGATACCGGCCGCACCCTGTACATCCTCGACGAGCCGACCACCGGCCTGCACTTCCACGACATCGAGGCGCTGCTGGGCGTGCTGCACAAGCTGCGCGACGAGGGCAACACCGTGGTGGTGATCGAGCACAACCTGGACGTGATCAAGACCGCGGACTGGATCGTCGACCTCGGCCCGGAAGGCGGCCACCGCGGCGGCACCATCCTGGTCACCGGCACGCCGGAGGACGTGGCGGCCTGCCCGCAGTCGTACACCGGCCAGTTCCTGGCGCGGATGCTGCCCTCCACCAGCGCGCGCCCGGAGCAGCCGGCGGCGATGGCCAACAAGCCCGACGCGCGCCCGCCGCGCAAGGTCAAGCCGGAAAAGCCGGCGAAGAAGCAGGCGGTGGCCGCCAAGAGCGGCAAGGCCAGCAAGAGCACCACCAGCACCGGCACCAAGAAGAAGAAGGACGTTTGATGAGCAGCGAACACAAGATCCTGGCGCGCATCCCGATCAGCGTGCGCTGGCGCGACATGGACAGCATGGGCCACGTCAACAACGCCAAGTACATCTCCTACCTGGAAGAGGCGCGCGTGCGCTGGATGCTGGGCGTGGAAGGCGTCTCGATGAGCGATCGCATCGCCCCGGTGGTGGCCGCGACCAACGTCAACTATCGCGCACCGATCGTGTGGCCCAACGACATCCTGGTCGAACTGCTCGTCGAGCGCCTGGGCACCAGCAGCGTGACCATCGGCCACCGCATCGTCGACCAGCAGGACGAAAGCCGGCTGTACTCCGACGGCCACGTGGTGGTGGTGTGGATGGACACCCAGACCGGCAAGAGCGCGCCGCTGCCGGACGCCGTACGCAAGGCGACGAGCTGAGGCCTGCGCTTGCGCCGGACCCGAGCCGGCGCACCGCCCCTTTGCAGTGACCTGCTCACGCAGGAGCGGCGTGCGCTCCTTGTGGGAGGGACTTCAGTCCCGACGACGGATGGTGTCAGCCGACGCTGGGCTTCGCCCGTCGCGGCTGATCCCACAAAAGGGGACGAGAACCGCTCCTACGACGAGGGGAGGCGCCTTTTCCCGAGGAGGCTCCCTTACATCGCCTGCTTGCGCACGGTCAGCGTCGCATCGACCTTGCCGCCGCCTTCCAGTTGCAACTGCAGCGGCACGGCCTGGCCTTCGGTCAGCGCGCCCTTGCCCTGCATCAGCATCAGGTGCATGCCGCCGGGCTTGAGTTCCACGCGGGCGCCAGGCGCCAGCGGCACGCGCTCGACCGCGCGCATCCGGCTGACGCCGGCCACCAGCGTGGTTTCGTGCAACGACACATCGCCGAAGCTGGGGCTGCTGGCGCCGGTGACCGTGACCGGCTTGCCGCAGCCGTTGTGGAGCACGCCGTAGCCGGCGGTCATCGGCATCGCCGGATTCGGCGGCAAGCGCGCCCAGCCCTGCTCCAGAGTGACGCACGCCGGTTCCGCAGCCGATGCAGTGGCGGCAACCGCACACAGCACGAACAATACGCCAGCGAATGGTTTGGTTATCATCGCCGAGGTTCCTTCTTCGAAAGCAGACCGCAGCATGACGACGCTCATCGACGTGATCAACCATGGCCCCCTCCGCGAACTGCGCCTGGCGCGGCCGCCGGTCAATGCGCTGGACACCGACCTGTGCCGGCACCTGATCCAGGCGATCGAGCAGGCCAACGCCGATGGCGCGCACGGCATCGTGCTGTCGGGCAACGAACGCCTGTTCTCCGCCGGCATGGACGTGCCGCACCTGCTCGGCCACGGCGACGACCGCGCCAAGCTGCTGGGCAGCTGGCAGCAGTTCTTCGGTGCGGCGCGCGCCTTGGCCGCCAGCCCGATCCCGGTGGTCGCGGCGCTGACCGGCCACGCCCCGGCCGGCGGTTGCGTGCTGGCGCTGTGCTGCGACTACCGGGTGATGGCGCGCAGCCCCGATGCGGCGCATCCGCTGCACATCGGCCTGAACGAGACCCAGGTCGGCCTGGTCGCCCCGGAAGGCATCCAGCGCCTGCTGCGGCGCGTGGTCGGCGCGCACCGCGCCGAGCGCCTGCTGGTCGGCGGCGACCTGGTCAGCGCCGAACGCGCGCTGGAGATCGGCCTGGTCGACGAACTGGTCGACGCCGACCTGGTGGTGGCGCGCGCGCTGGCCTGGCTGCTGGACCTGCTCAAGCGCCCGCGGCAGCCGATGCTGCAGACCCGTGCCATCGCCCGCGCCGACCTGCGCGCGGCGCTGGCCGACGAGCACATCGGGCTGGAGCGACTGATCGACGACTGGCAGGCGCCGGACACCCAGGCCGCACTGCGCGCGCTGGTGGCGCGTCTGGGCAAGGGCTGAGCGGAGCGGGCACGCGGGCGGGCGCGGACGGCCCGGTATAATCGGCGCACGTCCGTCGCCAGGCCCCGCCTCTTGTCCGCCAAGCCCGCCCCCGTCGTCTCCGAACTGATCGAGCTGCTGTCGCTGGAGCGGCTGGAGGACAACCTGTTCCGCGGCCAGAGCCGCGACATCGGCACCAAGTACGTGTTCGGCGGCCAGGTGCTGGGCCAGGCGCTGTCGGCGGCGCAGGCCACGGTCGAGAACGCGCGCCGCGTGCATTCGCTGCACGCCTACTTCCTGCGCGCCGGCGACATCGAGCACCCCATCGTCTACGACGTGGACCGCACCCGCGACGGCGGCAGCTTCTCGGTGCGCCGGGTCACCGCGATCCAGCACGGCAAGGTGATCTTCTTCTGCGCGGCCTCGTTCCAGGAACAGGAGGACGGCGCCACCCATCAGCTGAAGATGCCGGAAGTGCCGCAGCCGGAAGACATCGAGCCGACTCCGGCGGCGCGCCCGGAAGTGCTGGCGACGCTGCCGACCAAGGTGCAGCGCTGGCTCTCGCGCGGCGGCCCGTTCGAGTTCCGCCACGTGTATCCGCGCGACGAACTGAATCCGCCCAAGCGTCCGCCGTTCCAGCAGATGTGGCTGCGCCTGAGCGAGCCGGTCGGCGATGCGCCGGAACTGCACCAGGCGCTGCTCGCCTACGCCTCGGACTTCCACCTGCTCGGCACCGCCACCTTCCCGCACGGCATCAGTTACTACACGCCGAACGTGCAGATGGCCTCGCTCGACCACGCGCTATGGTTCCACCGCCCGTTCCGCGCCGACGACTGGCTGCTGTACTCGCTGGACAGCCCCAGTGCGCAGGGCGCGCGCGGCCTGGCGCGCGGGCAGTTCTTCACCCGCGACGGCACCCTGGTGGCGAGCACCGCGCAGGAAGGCCTGATCCGGGTGGTGCCCGACGCCGATGCCGCGGCGCAGGTTCCGGCAAAACGCTGAGGACACGAACATGCGTCAGATCTTCAGCAGCCAACGCGTGGAAACCGCCGAAGGCGTCGCCGCCCTGCTGCGCGATGCCGGCATCGACGTGCGCCTGAGCAACGGCCGCTCCTACCGGACCCGGCGCAGCGGCCAGTTCAGCTATCTCGACCCGGTCGCGGCGCAGGCCCAGCCCACGGTGTGGGTGGTGCACGCCGACGACCAGCCGCGCGCACGCGAGCTGCTGCGCGACGCCGGCCTGCTCGACAGCACCCGCCGCGATCCGGAACAGGGCCGTGCGCCCTACTTGAACGCGTTCCGCTCGCAGGTGGAAGCGGACGGCGGCAAGCGCTGGGCCTGGCGCATCCGCATCGCCCTGCTGCTGGCGATCGGTGCGGTGGCGCTGATCACGGCGCTGCGCCATCGCGACAACCGCGCGCCGACCACCGCACCGGCACAGGCACCCGCGACGCAACCGGCCACGCCCCCGACGCAGGACACCGGCAGCGACGAAGTGCGCGTGCGCGTGCAGCCGGCACCCCGCGGCAACTGAGCCGCGCCGAACGCAGGTCCACGCATGCGGTGGACGTCGCCTCTGGCGATGACGCCCTGCCGGTGATCGTCCTTGCGCGACGGCGGAGGCGCCAACGCTGCGACGGCAATCCGGTCGGCACGGCGATCGCATCCTGCGCGCGGTGTCCGCCGTAGCGGAGACCGCCACCGCAACCGGCCGCGACGCTGTCGACGCGCCCCGCGCGACCACGCGCGTCCCGCGCTGCACCTGCGCCGCACTGCACGCGACGGCAGGTTTCGGCAGATGGAAAAACAAGAACGCCCCTGCGCGCGGGGCGCAAGGGCGCTGTCGATCGGCGCCTTGGTGCAGTGACGCCGCGGCCACCGCCGCGGCGGATGGCTCAGTTGCTGTCCGGCGCCGGCATCGGTGCCGGCGCATCGCTGCCGCGTTGCCCGCCCGGGCGATGCGCCCAGCGCTTGGCCTGCGCCGCATCGAACTCGGCGCGGCTGAGCATGCCGTCCTTGTTGGTGTCGGCCGCGGTGAACCAGGCATCGCGATGCTGCTTGGCGCGCAGTTCGAAGTCGGCACGGTCGATGTAGCCGTCCTTGTTCACGTCCATCTTGTCGAAGCGCGCGGCGAGCTTGGGATCGGCCTGCGCTTCGGCGCGGCTGATGCGGCCGTCCTTGTTGGTGTCCAGCTTGGCCATCATCGCGCCGGGCACGCCGTGGTCGCCCGGGCCGCCGTGACGGCCGTGGCGCGGCCACTCGTCGCGGCTGAGCTTGCCGTCGTGGTTCTTGTCCATGGCGTCGAAATGCTGGGCCAGGCGCGGATCGGCGGCGGCCTCGCTGCGGTCGATGACACCGTCGCCGTTCTTGTCGAGCGCGGCGATGCCGCCGGCATCGGCGGGCGCGGCGGGATCGGCCGGCGGCGGGGGAACGGCGTAGGCGGTACCGGACAGCACGGCCAGCACGGCCAGGGCGAGCAGCGGGTTGCGAGACTTCATGGGTCACTCCCTGAGGATGATGGGAACCTGCCAGGACGGCAGGCGTCCGGCGCCGCGGGCGGCCCCTGCATCGGGCCGGCGCCGTGGCGCCTTCCCTGCAGACAACGCCCCGCCGCCGCCGCGGTTGACCCGCCGCCGGGCGTGTTCATGGACCGGACAGTCGCGGCCCCTGCGATGGCGAAGCGCTATGCTCGGCGCATGGCCATCCATTCCGACGCCAGCGACGACCTGCGGCTGTTCCAGACCGGCCAGCACGCGTGCGGCTACTGGCCCGAGCGGCAGGCCCGCGACCTGGTGCTGGACCCGCACGATCCACGCCTGGGCGCGCTGTATCCGCTGGCGCTGAGCTGGGGCTTCCGCCGCTCCGGCGATCTGGTCTATCGCCCGCACTGCGACCACTGCCGCGCTTGCGTGGCGGTGCGCATCCCGATCGAGGAGTTCGTGCCCGATCGCAGCCAGCGCCGCTGCCTGGCGCGCAATGCCGATGTCGAGGTGCGCATCGTCGCCGCCGAGCGCAGCGAGGAACAGCTGGCGCTGTACCAGCGCTACCTGCGCCATCGCCATCCCGGCGGCGGCATGGACGATCACGGCGCGCACGAGTTCGACCAGTTCCTGATCGGCCGCTGGTCGCATGGGCGCTTCCTGGAGCTGCGGCAACGCCTGCCGGACGGACGGCGCGGGCCGCTGCTGGCGGTAGCGGTCACCGATATCGCCGCGCAGGCGCTGTCGGCGGTCTACACCTTCTACGACCCGGACGCCGGCGCGCGCGGCCTGGGCACCCTGGCGATCCTGCAGCAGATCGCCTGGGCGCGACGCGAGGGCCTGCGCCACCTGTATCTGGGCTACTGGATCCGCGGCCACCAGAAGATGGACTACAAACGCCGCTTCCGGCCGCTGCAGGCCTACGACGGCCGCCACTGGCGCGATTTCGACGACTATCTGCGCCAGCTCGGCGGCTAGCCGACGGCAACCGCTACCGCGCTGCCCAGCCGATGCCGCCGCACGTCGCGGCGCCATCGTGCCGACATGCCGCGCATGCGAAAATCGGCGTATGACATCACGCCTCCTCCTGCTCGCCCTGACCCTGCTGTGCGGCGCCTGCGCGCACACCGCTCCCACGTCCTCCCCGATGACCGATGCCGCCGCGCCCGCCGCCAGGACGCTGCGCCTGGCCACCTACAACACCTCGCTCAATGCCGACGACCCCGGCGCGCTGATCGCCGCCCTGCAGGGCGACAGCGCGCAGGCGCGCAAGATCGCCGCGGTGCTGCAGCAGGTGCGCCCGGACATCGTGCTGCTCAACGAGTTCGACTACGACGAGGCGCACCGCGCCGCCGACCTGTTCGAGCAGCGCTACCTCGCGGTGCCGCAACCGCACGGCGGCGCTGCGCTGCGCTATCCCTACCGCTACCTGGCCCCCGTCAACACCGGCGTGCCCAGCGGCCTGGACCTGGACAACGACGGCCATGTCGGCGGCGAAGGCCGCGCGCGCGGCAACGACGCCTGGGGCTACGGCCTGCATCCCGGCCAGTACGGCATGCTGCTGCTGTCGAAGTACCCGATCGACACCGCGGCGGTGCGCAGCTTCCGCCTGCTGAAATGGAGCGCGATGCCCGACGCGCTGCGCCCGGTCGATCCCGCGACCGGCCGCTTCTTCCACAGCGACGCGGTGTGGGCGCAGTTGCGGCTGTCGTCCAAGTCGCACTGGGACGTGCCGGTGCGTACCCCGCTGGGCGTGCTGCATGCGCTGGTGTCGCACCCGACCCCGCCGGTGTTCGACGGCGCGGAGAAGCGCAACGCCGCACGCAACCACGACGAACTGCGGCTGTGGCGCGAGTACCTGGACGATGCCGGCAGCGGCAAGGCGCGCTGGCTGTGCGACGACGCCGGCCGCTGCGGCGGACTGGCCGCCGATGCGCCGTTCGTGATGCTCGGCGACCTCAACAACGACGTGATCGACGGCGACGGCCACCACGACGCGATCCGCGCGCTGGTGACGCATCCGCGCGTCCTGCAATACCCCACCCCGCACAGCGCTGGCGGCGAGGAGACCACGCGCGCCTACGCGGCCACCGGCATCGACCATCGCGGCCCACCGCAGCAGGTCACCGGCGATTTCGGCCCCAAGGCCGGCACCATGCGCCTGGACTACGTGTTGCCGTCGCGCAACTTCCGCTACCTGGACAGCGGCGTGTTCTGGCCGGCCTCCAATGACGCCTCCGCCGCCATCGCCGACGGCAGCGACCACCACCTGGTCTGGGTCGACGTCGCCGCGGGGCGGTAAGCGCAGACGAACCGGGGGCGGCGCGCAGCATGGCGCCGCCTAGCAGCACCCCACAGGCGGCCTGGCGGCCGCCTTTTGCTTGCCTGGCCGGCGCGCCAGGCGCCTGGCGAGCGGCCTGCACCCGCGCGGCCGCGTTGACCGCCGGCCGCGAGGCGGCGCCGGTGTGAGCAGGGCCTGACGCGTTCGCGGCAGCGGTGCCGCCCATCGGATCGCCCCTCGTGCGCAGCGCCTGCGCCGGGCGTCGCCATCGGCCTTGATCCAGATCAAGGGCAAGACTGCGCCGACGCGGTCCAATGCCTCCCGCACCCGGTCGGGATGCGCAAGCGGATGGCGAGCATGCGAACGCAACAGTTGCAACAGGCGCTGGAAGGCCTCAACGGCGCCACTGCCGATATCGAGGCCTCGGCGCTGATCTCCCTGGACGGGCTGATGATCGCCTCGGCGATGCCGCAGGGCATGGACGAGGACCGCGTCGGCGCGATGTCCGCGGCGCTGCTCGCGCTGGGCGAGCGCAGCGCGCGCGAACTGGCGCGCGGCGCGCTGGAGCGGGTGCTGATCCAGGGCGAACTCGGCTACGTGATCATGAGTGCGGCCGGCCGCGAGGCGGTGCTCACCGTGCTGGCCAAGCCCAGCGCCAAGCTCGGCCTGGTGTTCCTGGACATCAAGCGCGCCGCGCAGGCGCTGCAACAGATCCTGTAGGGGCGCCGCCATGCCGCTGCCGCCGATGCAAGCGCCGCACGAGCCGCACCGCAGCGCCGAGCTGCGCTACCACGACGGCAGCCGCCGCACGGTGTACTGGAGCGAACGCGAGGTGGCCTATCCGGACGGGCGCCTGATCGTCTCGCGCACCGACCTGGACGGCATCATCACCCACGCCAACGACGCCTTCGTCGAACTCAGCGGCTGGCCGCGCGAACTGCTGATCGGCGCGCCGCACTGCATCCTGCGCCACCCGGAGATGCCGCGGCGCGCATTCCGCGAACTCTGGGACACCGTGCTGGCCGGCGAGAAGTGGCACGGCTACGTCAAGAACCTGCGCCGCGACGGCGCCTGCTACTGGGTCTACGCCACCGCGTTGCCGAACGTCCGCGACGGCCGCGTGGTCGGCTTCACCTCGGTGCGGCGCAAGCCGTCGCGGCGGCGCATCGACGCGCTGCAGCCGCTGTACGCGCAATGGCTGCAGGACGAACGCGCGGAGCCGCTGGCATGAGCTGCACGTTCCTGGTCGCGCCGGACTTCGCGCCCGAGTACTTCGGCGGCTGGTACCTGCTCAGCACGGTGCTGCAGCGCCGCGCCGGCCTCGGCCTGCGCCTGCTGATGCCGGCCGATGCCGCCGAACAGCGGCAATTGCTGGACGACAGCGTCGTCGACCTGGTGTACGCCAGCCCGTTCGACGCCAGCGCGTTGATCCGCGACCGCGGCTACCTGCCGCTGGTCAGGCCGCGCGGGCACGCCGACGAGGTGGTGATCGCGACCGCGGCCGAGGCGCCGGCGCGCTGCGTGGAAGACTTGCCCTACGGCTGCCGCATCGCCCTGACCGCCAACCACGACGTACGCCTGATCGGCCTGCGCCTGCTGGAACCGGCCGACCTGGAGCCGGAACGCATCGCCTGGCGCCCGGCCAGCAGCTACGCCGCGGTAGCGCGGCTGCTGCTGGAAGGCGAAGCCGATGCCGGCCTGTTCCTGGCCACCGCCTACCACGGTCTGTCGCGCCTGACCCGCGCGCGATTGCGTCCGCTGGTGGAAAGCGCGCTGTGCGACATCGGCCACGTGCTGCTGGCGCATCCGCGCCTGGGCCCGCAACTGCCGGCGCTGCGCGACGCCCTGCTGGCGCTGGGCGATGCCGCGCATCGCGACGACCAGGCGGTGCTCGACGCGCTGGGCCTGGAACGCGGCTTCGAGGCGATGGCCACGGAGGACGCCGAATTCATGATCGACCTGATCGACACCTTGCTGGACTGAGGCGCCCATGCCCACGCTTCCCGCTCGCGATCCCGCACGCCTGGTGATGCGCACCCATGCCCGTGCCCTGCTGCGCGACCCGCGCGACGCCGCCGCGCACCTGGCGCGGCTGCACGCCGCACTGCAGTTGCACGACAACGAACCGACCCAGGGCGTGCTGGCCGACCTGTTCGTGGCCTTGCCGCGGCACGACGTCGCCTTGCGCCAGCTGGCGCTGCAGATGGCCGCGGCGCATCTGGCGCCGCACGTGGCCGAGACCTTCCAGCGCCACAGCCAGGGCCACGCGCTGCTGCCGATCAACGCCCTGGCCACGCGCTGGAGCGTGCTGGCGCGGCCGTCCGCCGACGTGCCGGCGCGGGTGCGCCGGGCCAGCCCGGACCATTCGCGGCGCATGGTGCGCGAGGTGGTGGACGCGCTGTGCGACGGCGCACCGATCGCCGCGGCGCGCTGCGAGCGCGAGTTCCTGGACTACTGCATCAGTTGCCAGGACAAGCTCGCCTTCATGCTCGCCACGCGCGAACTGCGCCGCCATGCGCTGGCCCTGGGCGACCGCTGGGACAGCACCGCGCGCTGGCTGCAGCAGCGCGAGCCGCTGGGTGGCCGCAACGTCGACGCCCTGTCCTTTTCCAGCGCGAGTGCGCCGCGATGACCGCCCCCGACCCGACCGGCTCCGAACCGACCTGGCTGATGCCGACCCCGCACGGCGTGCTGCACGGCTTCGCCAGCGCCACGCCCGACCGCCTGCAGCGCGCGCTGCAACTGCTGCTCGGCGCGCACGGCGCGCTGTCGCTGCAGGAGTGGCGCCAGCGCGTGGGCGGCGACGCACAGCGGCTGCTGCAGGAGGCGCGCGAACAGCAATGGGTGCAGTTGCTGCGGCGCGCAGTGCCGGGCCCGGAAATCCGCCTGGACGATTTCGCCCAGCACGTGATCGCCCCGCTGTCGGCCGAACGCCGCGCGGTGCTGGCCTCCGACAGTGGCTTCTGCCTGGGCCATGCCGGCCTGGACCAGGAACAGGCCGACACGCTGAGCGTGGCCGCGGCCGACTTCTCCGGCTTCGCTCAGCGTCAGAGCGCGCGCGGCTGGCACGGTGCGCACCGCTACGTGGCGTTCTACAGCGAGCCGCAACTGCTGCTGCCGGACTGGTCGTTCGTGCCGTTCTGGGTCGACGGCGCCGGCTACTGGCTGGTGCTGGGCGGCGAGGCGCTGCTCAACAACCTGGCGATGGTCGAACTGGTGTGGAGCATTCGCCTGGCGGCGGCACGGTTTGCGCCGCCGGCTTGAGGGGCTGGGAATGGGGAAACGGGAATGGGGAATGGGGAAGCGGGTCCGCGCTTGGATCCGCGTTCCCGATGCCCGACCTTCTAGGCGTCCAGGTTGATGGTGAGGGCCGCGGCGGCGTCGCGGGCGGTTTGGCGTGCCTGCTCGATGTCGGCGCCACGGGCCAGGGTCACGCCGACGCGGCGGTGGCCGTGCACGCTGGGCTTGCCGAACAGACGCAGGGCGGTGTCCGGCGCCTGCAGGGCGGCGTCGACGTTGCCGAAGCGCGGCACGCCTTCGCCGTGCGCCAGCAGCGCGCACGAGGCCGACGGGCCGTTCTGGCGGATCGCCGGAATCGGCAGGCCGAGGATCGCACGCGCATGCAGGGCGAACTCGCTCAGTTCCTGCGACACCAGGGTGACCAGGCCGGTGTCGTGCGGCCGCGGCGACACTTCGCTGAACCAGACTTCGTCGCCCTTGACGAACAGCTCCACGCCGAACAGGCCCCAGCCACCGAGATCGTCGGTGACCGCACGGGCGATGTCCTGAGCGCGCTGCAGGGCCAGCGCCGACATCGGCTGCGGCTGCCAGCTCTCACGGTAGTCGCCGTCCTTCTGCCAGTGCCCGATCGGATCGCAGAACGCGGTGCCGCCGGCGTGGCGCACGGTCAGCAGGGTGATCTCGTAGTCGAAGTCGATGAAGCCCTCGACGATGCAGCGGCCGGCGCCGGCGCGGCCGCCGGTCTGCGCGTACTCCCACGCCGCATCGATGTCGGCGGCGCTGCGCAGCGTGCTCTGGCCCTTACCGGAGGACGACATCACCGGCTTGACCACGCACGGCAGCCCGACCGCGGCGATCGCCTCACGGTACTGCTCTGGCGTGTCCACGAAGCGGTACGGCGAGGTCGGCAGGCCCAGGGTTTCGGCGGCCAGGCGGCGGATGCCTTCGCGGTCCATGGTCAGCCGCGCCGCACGCGCGGTGGGGATCACCCGCTGGCCGAGGTCGCGCTCCAGCGCCACCAGGGTCTCGGTGTGAATCGCCTCGATCTCCGGCACGATCAGGTGCGGCTGCTCGCGCGCGATCAGCTCGCGCAGCGCCATCGCATCGAGCATGTCGACCACGTGGCTGCGATGCGCGACCTGCATCGCCGGGGCGTCGGCATAGCGGTCCACCGCGATCACCTCCACGCCGAAGCGCTGCAGCTCGATCGCCACTTCCTTACCGAGTTCGCCGGAGCCGAGCAGCAGCACGCGGGTGGCGGAAGCGGACAGCGGGGTTCCCAGAGTGACCATGGCGGCGGCGCCTGCGCGAAGAGGGGAGCCGTATTCTACCGGGCCAGTGCCCCACCCCGGCACAGGACCGGCCACGCCATCGTCGGTGCGCAGCGAGGTGCTATCTTCCGCAACGTCACTGGGGATGTCGCCATGCACGCACACAGCGCCGAACACCGCCACGGCACGCCCTGCCGCACCGCCGAGGCGCGTCCATGCATTCGCTGATGCCGGCCGAGGCCTACATCGACGAGGCCTGGTTTGCGCGCGAACGCGAGCTCCTGATGAAGCCGCTGTGGCAGTTCGTGGCGCCGCGCATGCT
Organism: Xanthomonas sp. LMG 12459; assembly: GCF_009192905.1. Taxonomy (NCBI): domain Bacteria; kingdom Pseudomonadati; phylum Pseudomonadota; class Gammaproteobacteria; order Lysobacterales; family Lysobacteraceae; genus Xanthomonas; species Xanthomonas sp. LMG 12459. Next base: position 1,720 of record NZ_NSGT01000058.1, on the reverse strand, counting down.
GCTGGACAAGCCCAACGCCTTCGTGCGCCGCTCGATCTGCGGCGTGGACGTGGTGGTGCAGCACATCGACGGCGAACTGCGCGCCTTCGACAACCTGTGCCTGCACCGGCAGAACCCGCTGCAACAGCAACCGCAGGGCGTGCGCCCGCTGGTCTGCAGCTACCACGGCTGGCGCTACGGCGCCGACGGCGGCGTGGACAACATCCCGTTCCAGGACGATGCCTATCGCCTCGCTCCAGAGGCGCGCGCCTGCCTGCGGCTGCGCCGCTTCGCGGTGGCCTGCATCGGCAAGCTGGTGTTCGTGAACCTGTCGCCCGCGCCGATGCCGCTGGAGGCGCAGTTCTCGCTGGAGGCGCTGGAGATGCTGCGCGCCGCTTCCGAACAGTTCGACGACGAAGTGCTGGTGGCGACCTTCGAGGCCGACTTCAACTGGAAGCTGGCCTACGAGAACCTGCGCGACGCGCTGCACCCGCGCTTCGTGCATGCGCGCACGCTGGCGCAGCAGGTGAAGTTCCAGGTGCAGATGGACGATGCCGGCGTCGCCGAGGCGCGCCGCTACCATGCCGAGGGCAGCGCCTCGCGCGAGGCGCATCTGGCGCGCCTGCGCGATTTCAGCAGCGGCGGGCTCAACGAGCCGTTGGTGGCGATGGCGCACTATCCCTGGCACGCGCACGTCGAACGCTTCGGCAACGACGACTGGTATCTGAACTGGCTGCTGTACCCGAACCTGCACATCGCCTCGGGCTCGGGTGGCTATTCCTTCATCATCGAGCACCACCAGCCGGTATCGGCGCAGCGCACCGACCTGCTGGTCTACTACGTCACCGCGCGCAAGAAGCATCGCTATCCGGGTTCCGACGCAGTGTTGCTGGGGCACCTGCACGGCGCCGAGAAGGTGCTGCGCGAGGACATCGAGATCATGGAACAGGTGCAGTCGGGACTGCGCGCCGGCGCCCCGCGCGCGGTGCTGGGCGACTACGAGCACGCCAACATGCAGATCGAACGCTGGTACATGGATGTCATGGAGGGCCGCCATGTCCTCTGACAAGTACGTGGTCGGCAGCGGTGCGCTGCTGCGCTGGGCGCTGGCGGCCTGGGCCGAGGCGGCGCCGGAGTGCGTGCTGCACCCGGTGGACGTGGCGCAGGGCAAGGACTACCGCTTCGACCTGGATGCCCTGCACGCGCTGGCCGACACCGGTGCCACCGCCTTCGTCGCCTGGGGCGCGCAGTTCCTCAACTTCCGCCGCCAGGAGCTGATGGGCGAACTGAAGGCGCGCGGTTTCAGGATGCCGCCGTTGATCTGCCGCGGCGCGCAGGTGGCGGCCAGCGCACGCGTCGGCGAAAACTGCGCGATCGGCGCCGGCGCCATCGTCGATACGCACTGCGACATCGGCTTCAACGCCTGGATCGGCGCGGCGGCGGTGCTGGAATCGGCGGTCAAGGTCGGCGCCTCGGCATGGATCGAGGCCGGCGTGACGCTCGCTGCCGAAGCGCAGATCGGCGCCCAGGCCACGCTCGGCCGACAGGTCGACATCGGCCCCGGCGTGCGCATCGGCAAACGCTGCCAGATCGAGATCCCCGGCCGCTACCGCAGCGACATCGCCACCGGCACCCATCACCTCAGCGGTTTCCGCTCGCCGGTGCTGATTCTCGGCGGGTGAGTGGCCGCCTCGGCGGCCGGGAATCGGGAATCGGGATTGGGGAATCGTAAAAGCGCTGG
>NZ_NSGT01000057.1:0-42281 GCF_009192905.1 Xanthomonas sp. LMG 12459 | reverse complement strand
CCATCCCGCCCATGCCGTGCTCGAACGCAGCGTGGCCGTGCGCGTCGTACATGCGCCGGCGATTGCCGTCGGACAGCACCTCATAGGCTTCCTTGCATTCCTTGAACGCGGCCTCGGCGGCTTGGTCGCCGGGATTGCGGTCCGGGTGGTACTTCATCGCGCAACGGCGATAGGCCTTCTTCAGCTCGTCGTCGCTGGCGGTGCGGGCCACACCCAGCACTTCGTAATAGTCGCGTTTGCTCATGGCTGGGAATCGGCGATGGGGAATGGGGAATGGTTCAAAACGGGCATCCTGTAGCGATCGGTCATAGCGGCGATGAAACCGGGAACCTTAAAACGGCGAAGGAGCGGAGCCTGAGCACCGCTCCTTCGAAAACCGATTCCTTAAGGCTGGATCACGCCTTCTTGTCGTCCTTGACCTCGGTGAACTCGGCGTCGACCACGTCGTCGGCGTGGGCCGAGGACGCATGCGCGCCGCCGGCGTTGCCGCCCGGCTGCTGCTCGCCCGCCGCTGCGGCCGCGTACAGCGACTGGCCGGCCTCTTCCAGCGCCTTGGTCTTGGCCTCGATCTGACCCTTGTCGTCGCCCTTCATCGCGGTTTCCAGGTCCGCCAGCGCCGACTCGACCTTGCCGATCACGTCGCCGCCGACCTTGCTGCCGTGCTCGGTGATCGCGTTGCGGGTGGCGTGGATCAGGCCGTCGGCCTGGTTGCGCGCCTGCACCAGCTCGTGGAACTTCTTGTCTTCCTCGCGGTTTGCTTCCGCGTCGGCGACCATCCGCTGGATCTCGTCGTCCGACAGGCCGGAGCCGGCCTTGATCTCGACCTTCTGTTCCTTGTTGGTCTTCTTGTCCTTGGCCGACACGTGCAGGATGCCGTTGGCGTCGATGTCGAAGGACACCTCCACCTGCGGCAGGCCGCGCGGCGCCGGCTCGATGCCGGACAGGTCGAACTTGGCCAGCGACTTGTTGTAGCGGGCCTGCTCGCGCTCGCCCTGCAGCACGTGCACGGTGACCGCCGACTGGTTGTCCTCGGCGGTGGAGAACACCTGCGAGGCCTTGGTCGGGATGGTGGTGTTCTTCTCGATGATCTTGGTGAACACGCCGCCCAGGGTCTCGATGCCCAGACTCAGCGGGGTCACGTCGAGCAGCAGCACGTCCTTGACGTCGCCCGCCAGCACGCCGCCCTGGATCGCGGCGCCCAGTGCCACGGCCTCGTCGGGGTTGACGTCCTTGCGCGGCTCCTTGCCGAAGAACTCGGCCACCGCCTGCTGCACCTTCGGCATGCGGGTCTGGCCACCGACCAGGATCACCTCGGTGATGTCGCTGGCGCGCAGGCCGGCGTCGTTCAGCGCGGTGCGGCACGGATCGATGGTGCGCTTGACCAGGTCCTCCACCAGCGCCTCGAGCTTGGCCCGGGTCAGCTTGATGTTGAGGTGCTTCGGGCCCGACGCGTCGGCGGTGACGTACGGCAGGTTGACTTCGGTCTGCTGCGAGGACGACAGCTCGATCTTGGCGCGCTCGGCGGCGTCCTTCAGGCGCTGCAGCGCCAGCGGATCCTTGCGCAGGTCGATGCCCTGGTCCTTGTTGAACTCTTCGACGAGGTAGTCGATGACGCGCTTGTCGAAGTCTTCGCCGCCCAGGAAGGTGTCGCCGTTGGTGGCCAGCACTTCGAACTGCTTCTCGCCGTCGACGTTGGCGATCTCGATGATCGACACGTCGAAGGTGCCGCCGCCCAGGTCGTACACCGCGATCTTGCGGTCGCCGCCCTGGCCCTTGTCCAGGCCATAGGCCAGCGCAGCCGCAGTCGGCTCGTTGATGATGCGCTTGACGTCGAGGCCGGCGATGCGGCCGGCGTCCTTGGTCGCCTGGCGCTGGCTGTCGTTGAAGTACGCCGGCACGGTGATGACCGCCTCGGTGACGGTCTCGCCCAGGAACGCCTCGGCGGTCTTCTTCATCTTCTCCAGCACCTGCGCGGAGATTTCCTGCGAGGCCAGCTTGCGCCCGTCGGCGGTGGCCACCCAGGCGTCGCCGTTGTCGTGCTGGACGATGCTGTACGGCACCAGGCCGATGTCCTTCTGCACTTCGGCGTCGGTGAACTTGCGGCCGATCAGGCGCTTGACCGCGTAGAAGGTGTTCTTGGGGTTGGTGACGGCCTGGCGCTTGGCCGAGGCGCCCACCAGCACTTCGCCGTCCTTGGTGTAGGCGACGATCGAAGGCGTGGTGCGGTCACCCTCGGAATTCTCGATGACGCGGGCCTTGCCGCCGTCCATGATCGCCACGCACGAATTGGTCGTGCCCAGGTCGATGCCGATGATCTTGCCCATTGCAATGACTCCTGAAAGGTCGTGTAGCCGGCCAGTGCCGGGATCTGGTTCGGATATAGGGATGGCTGCAGGTCATTCAAGCCATCGCCGCAAATTAGCGTTCCACCGCCGCCGCGCCGGGTTCAGGCGCGGGCGGCCGGCGCGCTCAGTCGTGCTTGGCCACCACCACCAGAGCGGGCCGCAGCAGGCGGTCGTTGAGCAGGTAGCCCTTCTGGAACACCTGGATCACATGACCCGGGGCCACGCCCTCGGCCTCTGCCTGGCTGATCGCCTGGTGATGCTCGGGGTTGAACGGCTCGCCGGTCGGGTCGAGCAGGGTCAGGCCGTTGTCGGCGGCGACCTTGAGCAACTGCTTGTAGGTCAGCTCCAGGCCGTCGCGCAGCGGGCTCGGCTCGCTGCCGGCAGCGCTCAGCCCCGCGTCCAGACTGTCGAACACCGGCAGCAGGTCGCCGAGCAGGCGCTCGTTGGCGAACTTGCGCGCCTGCTCCACGTCGCGGGCGATGCGCTTGCGCTGGTTCTCCAGGTCGGCGCGCTCGCGCAGGGCGTCGGCCTTGACCAGGGCCAGTTCGCTGCGCAGCGTCTCGATCTCCGCCTGCAGCGGATCGGTCGAGGGCTGCTGCGCCTCGGTCAGGTGTTCGGAATCGAATTCGGGGTGCTCTTGCGTCATGTCCGGGTCCCTGGCGGGGTACGTCCCGCCTTACCGGACCACCTATGTGGGCGGCGCGAGCGGATTCAAGTGAGGCCGGGATGATCAGCCATTCGGCTGCTGAAAAGCGGGGATTGGGGATTGGGGATTCGCCCGGGCGCGGCGGCGCTTTGCTAGTGCTGGCTCAGCGGTCGCCGGACGGGGATGGGTCGAGGCGGGCGCCGAGGACGTCGGCGGCGGTCTGGACCAGGGGGATGACCCGGTCGTAGTCCATGCGCTTGGGGCCGATCACGCCGAGCACGCCCAGCACCTGGCCGCCGGCCATGTACGGAGCGGTCACCAGCGACACGCTCTCCAGCGGCACCATGCCGGTTTCCTCGCCGATGAAGATGCGCACGCCAGGCGCGCGGATGGTGCGTTCGAGCAGTTGCAGGAGTTCGCGCTTGCTGGCGAAGACCTCGAACAGTTCGCGCAGCCGCTCCAGGTCCGACAGGTCCTGCACGCCCATCAACTTGGTCTGCCCGGCCAGCACCATGTCGTCGCCGGCCGGGGCCAGCGCCTGCTCGGCCAGCTCGACGCTGTGTGCCAGCAACTGCTCCATCTCGTCGCGCGCGTGGCGCAGGTCGCGCAGCAGGCTGGCACGGATGTCGGCCAGGGCGCGCCCGGCGAAATGCCGGTTCAGATAGTTGGCCACCCGCTCCAGTTCGGCCGGCTCGTAGGCCTTGCGCGGTTCGATGACGCGGTTCTGCACCTCGTTGTCGGCGAACACCAGGATCGCCAGCACCCGCCGCGCATCCAGCGGCACGAAGTCGATGTGCCGGAAGGCGAACTGTTCGCGCTTGGGCGCGCTGACCACGCCGACGAAGTGGGTCATCGCCGACAGCAGCTCCGAAGCGCTGCCCAGCAACGCCTGGGTGCCGGCGGCATTGGCCATCTCCGCGCGCAGCCGTGCCACCTCGCCTTCGGCCGGCGGGCGCATCTGCACCAGGCTGTCGACGAACACGCGGTAGCCGGTGGCGGTGGGCACGCGCCCGGCCGAGGTGTGCGGCGAGCTGAGCAGCCCGGCGTCCTCCAGGTCGGCCAGGATGTTGCGGATCGTCGCCGGGCTCACATCCAGCCCGGCATGGCGGGCCAGGGTCTGCGAGCCGACCGGCTCGCCGTCGCGGATATAGCGCGAGATCAGCGTGCGCAGCAGCTGCCGGGCACGCGGATCGAGGCTGGAATGGACCGGGGAAGCGCGCATGGAATCAACCCGTGAGACTGGTCCTTAGATAATGTCTGCACGCCGGCTTGGCAAGTCATTGGCCCACCTACCCGCGCATGCTAGCGTTGCGCGGCTCCGGATGCAGACCCCATGCTCAGACATCTCTCGATCAAGGATTTCGCCGTCGTACGCGGCACCGAACTGGAATTCGGCCCCGGCATGACCGTGGTGTCCGGCGAAACCGGCGCCGGCAAGTCGCTGATGGTGGACGCGCTCGGCTTCCTGTCCGGGCTGCGCGCCGACAGCGGCGTGGTCCGCCACGGCGCCGACCGCGCCGAACTGTCGGCCGAGTTCGTGCCCCCCGCCCAGGCGCGCGCCTGGCTGCGCGAGAACGAACTCGACGACGACGAACACTGCCAGCTGCGGCGGGTGATCCGCGCCGACGGCGGCTCGCGCGCGTGGATCAACGGGCGCCCGGTGACCCTGTCGCAACTGGCCGAGCTGGCCGGCCACCTGGTCGAGATCCACGGCCAGCACGAACACCAGGCCCTGCTCTCGCGCGGCAGCCAGCTCGGCCTGCTCGACGCCTACGCCCGCAACGACGCCGAGCGGGCCGCGGTGCGCGCCGCCGCCGCCCGCTGGCAGGGCCTGCTCAGCGAGCGCGAGACCCTGCTGGCGCAGGGCGACGTCAGCGACCGCATCGGCTTCCTGCAGCACCAGCTGGCCGAACTGCAGCGCGAGGACCTGGACCCGGCGGCGATCGCCGCCCTGGACGCCAACCATCGCCGCCAGGCCCACGCCGCCGCGCTGATCGGCGCCTGCGAAGGCGCGGCGCAGCGGCTCAACGGCGACGAGGCGCCGGCGGTGCTGGACCTGCTGCAGCAGACCCGCCACGAACTCGGCAAGGTCGGCGAGTACGACCCGCGCCTGGCCGAAGTGCAGGCGCTGATCGACAGCGCCAGCATCCAGTTGGAGGAAGCGCTGGCGCTGATCGACCGGGTCCGCGACGACCTGGACGCCGACCCGGCGCAGTTCGACGAGATGGAACGCAAGCTCGGCCGCCTGCACGACCTGGCGCGCAAGCACCGGATCAGCGTGGACGCGCTGGCCGACCACCGCGACGCCCTGCTCGCCGAAGTGGAGAGCCTGCGCGGCGCCGGCGAGCGGCTGGACGTACTCGACGCCGAGATCGCCCAGGCCACCCAGGCCTGGCGCGACGCCGCGGCGGCCCTGACTGCCACCCGCGACCGCGGCGCGCAAGCGCTGTCGCACGACACCACCGCCCTGATCGGCGAACTGGGCATGGGCGGCGGCCGCTTCCTGATCCAGCTCGAGCCGCACGAAAGCGAACGCCCGGACCCGGCCGGCGCCGAGCGGGTCGAGTTCCTGGTCGCGGCCAACGCCGGACAGCCGCCGCGCGCCCTGCGCAAGGTCGCCTCCGGCGGCGAACTGTCGCGCATCTCGCTGGCGATCGAGGTCGCCGCGCTGGGCCTGGACGCGGTGCCGACCATGGTCTTCGACGAAGTGGACTCGGGCATCGGCGGCGCCGTCGCCGACATCGTCGGCAAGAAATTGCGCGCGCTCGGCGAGCAGCGCCAGGTGCTGTGCGTGACCCACCTGCCGCAGGTCGCCGCGCAGGGCCACGCCCACTACCGGGTCAGCAAGGCGCCGGTCGAAGGCATGACCCAGAGCTCGGTGGAACTGCTGGCCCCGCGCCAGCGCGAGGAAGAACTGGCACGGATGCTGGGCGGGGTCGAAGTCAGCAAGGAAGCCCGCGCCGCGGCCAAGCGGCTGCTGCTCAGCGCGGGCTGAGTGGCTGGCGATCGGGCAGCGCCTGGCAGTGCAGCCCTGCCCAGGCGCCACAGGTCACTGAAAGCATCAAAGGCCCCTCTCCCACCGGGAGACGGGTTGGGGTGAGGGTTCGGCGCAGAGCGACCCGCTGACGTGATCCACGAGGCGGCACCCGCACCCTCATCCGCCCCTGCGGGGCACCTTCTCCCGACGGGAGAAGGGAGACGCTTTAGCCCCTCTCCCACCGGGAGAGGGGTTGGGGTGAGGGGCCGGCGCGGAGCGACCCGCTGAGGTGATCCACAAGACGGCACCCGTACCCTCATCCGCCCCTGCGGGGCACCTTCTCCCGGCGGGAGAAGGGAGAAGCCGTAGCCCCTCTCCCACCGGGAGAGGGATTGGGGTGAGGGTTCGGCGCGGAGCGACCCGCTGACGTGATCCACGCGGCGAAACCCGTACCCTCATCCGCCCCTGCGGGGCACCTTCTCCCGGTGGGAGAAGGGAGAAGCCTTAGCCCCTCTCCCACCGGGAGAGGGGTTGGGGTGAGGGTACGGCGCGGAGCGACCAGCTGACCGATCCAACGGGCGACACCCGCACCCTCATCCGCCCCTGCGGGTCACCTTCTCCCGGCGGGAGAAGGGAGAAGCCTCACCCCTTCTTGCCGCTCGGCCGCTTGCTGCGCACATACAGCACCAGGGAATGCTCCTCCAGCTCGTAGCCGTGATCGGCGGCGATCTTGCGCTGCAATTCTTCGATCTCCGCGCTTTCGAACTCGATGATCTTGCCGGTATCCACGTCCACCATGTGGTCGTGGTGGCCGCCGCGGTCCAGCTCATACACCGCCTGGCCGCCCTCGAAGTTGTGCTTGAGCACGAGCCCGGCCGCCTCGAACTGCGTCAGCACGCGGTACACGGTGGCCAGACCGATCTCGTCGCCGTGGTCCAGCAGCTGCCGGTAGATCTCCTCGGCGGTCATGTGGTGCCGCGCCGACTTCTGCTCCAGCAGCTCAAGGATGCGCATCCGGGGGTGCGTGACCTTCAGGCCGACTTTGCGCAGATCGTGGGATTCCATGGCGTCTCCGTTCATAGCTGGTTTATCGCCAGCTGCCTGGGAATGGGTCGCGGCGGTCGCCGGGAGTGTATCATCGACGTGATTTCATTCAGCCATGTCCCCGATGCGCAATCTCCTGCTGGTCGCCGCTGTTGCCCTGTCCACCGCTGGCTGCGGCATCATTTACAAGCAGCCCATCTACCAGGGCAATCTGATCAAGCCGTCGGCCGTCGAACAGCTGAAGGTCGGACAGAGCAAGCAGCAGGTCAGCGCGCTGCTGGGCAGCCCCTCGATCCCGGATCCGTTCCATGCGCAGCGCTGGGACTACACCTCCACCGAGCGTGTCGATCGCGTGGGCCGTACCGAGATCAAGAACTTCGTCGTGTTCTTCGACAACGACATGGTCACCCGCTGGGAAGGCGACTACTTCCCGGACCAGGACGAAGAGCTGGCCAAGAACAGCGTGCGTCAGTTCGGCCGCAACCTGGCCAAGGACAAAAAGAAGCAGCGCCGCGGCGAATGAGCCGGCGGCCGCGTCGCGCCCTGCCGCTCAGCGCGGCTTGGCGCGGCGTCGCCTGGCGTCCTTCGGGTCGATCAGCAACGGCCTGAGCAGTTCCACCCGGTCGCCGTCCTGCAGCAGCCGCGTCGCTGCGGCGACTTCGCCATAGACCGCGCACGGCATGCCGGGCGTCGCTTCGGGCAACGCAGCGGCGGCCAGCGCATCGGCCACGGTCGCGCCCTCCGGCAGCTCCAGCCGCCGCGACACGAAGCGCTCCGGCCAGGCCAGCACCACCTCGACCTGCATGGCGGCTAGGCCTGTTCCCGGTCGGCCACGCGCACGAAGTCGTTGACCATGCGGTCGGCCAGGCTCTGGAAGCCCAGCGCCAGCGCCGGCCCCAGCAGGCGCGAGGCGGGTTCGAAGTCGAGCATCAGGCTGACCTTGCTGGCGTGCTCGTTGAAGCCCTGGAAGGTCCACTGCCCCTGCAGGCGCTTGAACGGACCGTCGCGCAGCTGCATATCGATGCGATCCGGGCGCTGCAGGCTGTTCTCGGTGGTGAACCAGGTGCGGAACGAGCCCAGCCCCAGGTCCAGCCGCGCCACCAGGACGCGGTCGTTCTGCTCGAGGATATGGGCCGCGTCGCACCAGGCGAACCGGCGCGGATAGGCGGCGACGTCGTTGACCAGATCGAACATGCGCGTTGCGGCGTGTTCGACCAGAGCGCTGCGGCGGATGATAGGCATTCGGGACGGAAGTGGGACCAAGACGTTCGGGAGGCCCCGAATCGGAGACAATAGCAAGATGAGCAAGAAACCCGCCAAGGATAAAGCAAACGGCGCGACGGCCAACAAGACCATCGCCCTGAACAAGCGCGCGCGCCACGAATACCACCTGGAGGACCGCTACGAGGCCGGCCTGGCCCTGCAGGGCTGGGAGGTGAAGTCGATCCGCGCCGGCCGCGCCAACATCGGCGAGAGCTATGCGTTCGTGCGCCAGGGCGAGCTGTTCCTGTTCGGCGCGCAGATCACCCCGTTGATCCAGGCCTCCACCCACGTGGTCGCCGACGACCGCCGCACGCGCAAACTGCTGCTGCACCGGAACGAGATCGACAAGCTGATCGGCCGCGTCGAACGCGACGGCTACACCCTCGTGCCCACCGCGATGTACTGGAGCAAGAACAAGATCAAGCTCGAGATCGCGCTGGCCAAGGGCAAGCAAGACCACGACAAGCGCAACGCGGCCAAGGACCGCGACTGGGCCCGCGACAAGCAGCGCATCATGCGCCGGCACAACAAGAATGCCTGAGGAGCTGGGATTTGGGATTCGGGATTGGGGATTCGCAACAGCGGATCTCCTACCCTCCCCAGCTGCCCTGCACGCCTCGCCTTTCCCATGGGAGCGGCTTCAGCCGCGACACAGTGAAGCCGGGATTGGGGATTAGAGAGTCGCAACCGCAGCTCCCATTCCCACAAGCTCAGCCGTAAGTGCGGCGCCGTAACGCCGTGGCACGGCAGCCGCAAGAGCGCACCGCGGTGCATGGATGCCCTTGTGGGAGCGGCTTCAGCCGCGACGCGATGAAGTCGGAACGCGACGTGATTCGGTCGCACCGGCCGCAGAAGACGCGCAGCCCGTTTCATGCCCTCATCCGGAAACATCGGCAGTCACCCGTTGCGGCGAAAGCAGATTCCGACATGAAAGGCGATGCGCGCTCCGAACCTGTTTCGCCCCTCGATCCCCGCCCCCAAATCCCGGCCTCACCGCGTCGCTGCTGAAGCCGCTCCCACACGGGAAACCGCGCAGCCCAGGGAGCCGCCGTTTGCGAATCCCAAATCCCGAATCCCCGGCTTTTCAGCAGCCGAATGGCTGATCATCCCCGCCCCACTCACGTCCCCCCAAGCATCCGCATCAGGCTCGGCAGCCCACTGCCCTGCATGTAGCGATCGCGCTGCAGGTCCAGGCACTGCGCCAGCACCAGTTGCTTGACCCGATCCGGCGCACCGATGAACTCGCGGCGCACCGACAGAAATGCGGCGATCAACCCGGACACATGCGCCGCAGCCATGCTGGTGCCGCTCATCTCCACCATCCAGGTGCCGGGATCCTCGAGCGCATAGCCGTGGTGCGCCGACAGGATCTTTTCGCCCGGCGCGACCAGATCCGGCTTGTAGCGGCCATCGGCGGTCGGGCCACGCGAAGAGAAGTACGAAATGCCGTAGCTGTGCGGGCTGCTCTTGTGCACCGAACCCACCGCCAGCGATTCCTCCAGGTTGGCCGGGTCGCCGATGCTCAGGTCCAGGTTCAGCGGGTAGGCCTCGCCATCGCCCTGCATCAGCCAGGCCAAGCCGTCGTTGCCGGCCGCGATCACCACCACCACGCCCTGCCGCCACAGCCGGCGCAACTCGTTGCATAGCGGGGTGAAGCCGCAGCCGTAGCTCTCGGCGTCGAAGTAGCCGCCCAGGCTCAGGTTGACCCCGTGCACCACCAGCTCGCCGGCGCGCTCATTGAGTTCGGCGACCTGCTGCACGCCCTTGATGATCCACGAGTCGCGGCCGTTGCCGTCGTCGTCCAGCACCTTCAGCCCGTACAGCCGCGCCAGCGGCGCCATGCCGGCGAACTGCAGTAGCGCAGTGGCCGGCAAACCGGGCAGCGGCGCTTCGCACTGCCCGGCGATGATGCCGGCCACGTGGGTACCGTGACCATTGCCGTCGAGCGTGTCGAAGCCGGCCTCGCCCGGGCGCAACGCGCGCGGGCGTCCGCGCTGGGTGCAGTCCCATTGGGCAAGCACGGTCGCCGGTTGCCCGGCGGTATGGAAGTGCGGATGCGCCGCGGCGATGCCGCTGTCCAGCACCGCCCAGCCGATGCCGCTGCCGAGCGCGCGATAGGCCACCTGCGCCGCGTCCACCTGGATCGTGCTGCGCGACTGGTAGATCAGCGCGCGCTTGCCCGCATCGCGCCACAAACGCTTGAGGTTGAGGTCGCGATAGCGCTCGCGCAGGCTTTCGATCTCGAACCGGGTCAACCGCGCCGACACGTAGCGCTGCAGCGTGTCCTCCAGTTCGATCTGCGCATCCAGCGCCTCGCCGTGCAGGCCGGTGGAGGCCTCGGTGAGCGTGCGCAACGCGGCGATCAGCTCATGCTTGCGCTGCGCCGGATCGCCGGTCTCGGACAACCGCTCGAGCTCGATCAGCACTTCATGCCGATAGTCCGGCGCGCGCGCCTCCAACTGATCGGACAGGTCCTTGATCAGCACCGGATGCGCGATCGGCTGGTCGAAGCCTACCCCCACCGCGCGCCTCACCTCGGCGCGCACGTCGGGGACGGACAGGTAGCCGGCGGCCGAATGCGGGTTGTGCTGCCAATCCGGGTTGATCTTCGACCCGGCGATGTTGTGGAAGCGCCCGCCGGCATCGGCGATGTCGTCGCTGAGATCGTCGTCCAGGGCCACCGGGTCGCGGCGCTCGGCGACGTTGACCCAGCGCGCCACGCAGGGCGGGAACGGCAGCTTCGGCGTGCCGGTCCACTCCTTGAACATGCTGCGCACCACCGGCAGCCCCAGCGGCGAGCCGAGCGTGAGCAGCAGCGACACCTCGCAGTCCTGCGGCTGCAGCTCGCGTAGCACGTCGTAGGCGATCAGCGAGCCCTGGCTGTGCGCGATGACCACGAACGGGCCGCCACCGGCGCGGATGCGCTGCAGCAGGCTCTCGCGCATCTGCGTACGCCGCGCCGGCACGAAGAAGAAGTCGTGCACGTCCTGCAGCAGCGCTGCGGAGATCAGCTTCAGTAGTGCGCGGTTGAGTACGTCGACCACGCCCTGCGCGTGCACGTCGGCGGCTGCAGCCGCCGGTGCCGGCGCCGCCGCCTCCACCTCGTCCAGCACCTGGTGCAGCAGTGCGCGCTCGGCCTCGCTGGCGGCCAGCGTGTCGGCGAGCTGGCGCAGATCGGCCAGTTGCGGGGCCACGCCGAGTGCGCTGAGCACGCGCTGCTCGGCCTGGTTCAACACCGGGCCGCGGTCCTGATCCTGGCAATCGCCGGGCTCCGGCGACGGATAGCGTTCGCGGTTGACCCAGTAGGCCATGCGCGTGCGCTCGCCCATCGCGCGACCGAACAGCGCGCGATCCCATTGGCAGCGCAACACCTCGGCCGGCGGTTTGTTGCCGATGCCATGGATGTAGACGACCGTGCGTGCCCGACCCTGCGCCAGCGAACCTTCGCCGGTGGCCTTGGGCCGCAGCGCGTTGCCCGCCGGTAGCGCGGCGGCGGGCGTCGCCGAGGCAGGCCTGCTGGCGCCGGGAGCCGCGGCGTTGGATCTGGACGGTGCTGCCGGCCTTGCCGATGCAGGTCCCTTCGTGGATGGAGCTGCCGATGCCGGCGTCGTCTTCTTCGCCGCCTTGGCAGCCCGCGTACCGACCGCTGGCGTCTTGCGCGCTGTTGCTGTCGGCTTGGCGGCAGATCTCGCCGGCGCCTTGCCGGGGGTGGACGTCGAGGACGTGACGGGTGCCTTGGGCGTACGCCCGCTGCTGCGGCCACGCGGCTGTCTGCTTGCCATTGCGCTGCTCCATGCCTGGGGGAATGCCTGGGGGACGGCGGCGTGACAGGGCCGGCGTCGCAGTGAAGCCAGCTTAAGCGCGGCCTGTCTCAAGACTTGTGACTGCCCTCCCCGATCCCTACACTGTGCAGGTCAGCGTTTGACGTTGTCCCCGGGGGTGCACTGGTTTCGACGGGGGTTGCAAAATCGCTTGGCGCATGCCGAGGGGGCAGCTTTCCTCGTAAATCCAGCCGCAAACTTATAGTTGCCAACGACGACAACTACGCACTGGCCGCTTAAGGCCTAGCCCCGAAATCGCTTGTGTCCGTGCTCGCGACGTAGGGTCATTATCACGGAATCGCCGGTGGTGGCTGCCTGTCAGCCATTGGCTAAATCAAGCAGGCTGGTCCCGGGATGCGCTTCGCACATCGTGCTGTTCCGGGGCGAGATCCAACGATGAGCTAAGCATGTAGTGCCGGGGATGGAGTGCCTTCGGACGGCGGTTCGATTCCGCCCACCTCCACCATCTGATCGCGGAAAAGAGCAGTAAACGCTTGATTCTGCGAAGGTTTGGCCCGGGGTTTGATGATCGATTTGAGCCTGGTCCAGGTATCAAACGAGGGATCAAACCCCGTGCCGAAGCCTTATTTTCTGCGCCGCCCGGCTGTGCCATAGGCGCGCATCTTCGCTCCCACCGATCTTCGGACCCTCGCTGGCCCGCGCCACTTGGTGCACCCCGTTTTCTACCGATGGGCGATGTCGCCCGTCTGGCTGCCTCGCGTGCCGCTGCAGCACCCTCGGGGGCATTCGATCGGATGCGACAGGACGCGAGCATGAACGACGATTTCCCGAGCCAAGCGCTGTCCGCGTTGCGAGGGAAGCAGGCGCGCCCCCTACATCATCAAGGCCGGGGGCATGGAACTCCCTGCCCATGGGGCTGAATATGAAAACCCAATCGCAAATGCCAATGAGTTTTCGCCTATTTTCATTGGCGAGTTTAATAATTGTACATATTCAATAAATACAATCATTTCCATATTCATCGCCTATGGAGCCATCGTCTTGAGAAATCTGCTGGAGTTCTGGAATTGAAAAATCTGCTCTGTCTATTCTGTCTCATCATCTGTCCTTCACTGGCCTGGGCAAACGACCCACCAGATTTTCTTTTCAGATGCGATACGCGGTCACCCGATGAAATTCAACAAGCCGGTGGGTTCTATCCGCACAACAACGGCAGGATCCGCGATTACGACCTCGCCCATCACTTCACCGGAGAAAGTGTCGAGCATTACACCTCCGCCTTCGTATCGACGAGCTCGGATTTGGAAGCAGCCGTCAACCATTGCCTGAGCATGGTCGATAGAGGTCAGAGCGCATGGATCTACATGATCGTGCCGGGCAACAATTTCTATAGCGTTCCGTCCTCCCTGCAAAGAGCCCGTGACAGCCATGTGGCCGGCTCCCCGGAATGGCAGAGAATCAATCAACTCATCAGCGACTATGACGGCATGTCCGAATATGTGGCGGTCGATGGGTTTCCTTTCGGCAGAGTCATCAGTCACGCCGAGCTCAACCAAGAGATGGTCGACGACTATTACCATGACGAAGACTCGGTGCTGTACTCGCCCGACTTTTGGGACAATCGATGGAATTTTTCGGACGCTTTCAACGCTGATTTCGATGGAGAACAGCCCAACGATTCACCATACCTGGTGGTGGACGAACCAGCGAGCCAGGTGGTACTGGCGCTCAATGAGCATGCGATGGAACTACCGCTGCGCTTCGTCTGCGACGCGGCGAACGGCTTTCCGGCATCGAGCAGATCGATAGCATCCTCGCATTCATGCCCCAGGTACGAAATCATCAAAAGGCTCTATGACAAACAAATAATATCCAGCATTATACTTTGACCATCGACAGACCAAAGTCCGTCTCCAGCGCAGTATTTCCCTGAAAAACCGAACCACTGTCACCCAGCGGGCATTGCGCTTGCCGGGAGAGTGGGTGGTGCACGTTCCATCTGATGCCCCCAAAAATACTATAGACGGCCACAAACCAAACAGGTGTCCACACCCACACGAGTCTGCGCATTGCAGTCGTTCGTTTTAGTGGACCCACACGAAAAAACAGGAGCACGACAATGAAAATCAAGCCCCCAGCCTTTGCAATCGCAATCTGCCTTTCGTCATTGAGCCTGAATGCAATGGCAGGCGAATATACCGAAACCGGATACCTGAGAAATGTCAAGGCGAACAATACCGGGAGCACCTGTTTCTTTCAGATCGCGGGGTCACCCACAGGACATAACTTCCAGGGCGGAGAGTGGTATTGCGGAGATATTGCAGGCCAGAACATTCTGAAACTGGCGCAAACCGCACAAATCCTCCAGATGAAGGTCAAAGTCATCCTGGAAGGAGACGGAGCCGCGTACAAGCCGGTAAAGGCCGTTGAATTAGCCAATTAGAACGACTGGGTGCCAGGCGGGCGTGGACGACGCGCAGGAGCCGGAGCATACGTGGGGGACCTGAGGATTCCGAGGCCGGCCGTGCCCCTGCTCTCGCACAGCACCGCCAGCCGGGCCTTGCGCTCCACCAGCCTGCCCACGCACGAACGGTTGAACGCGCCCTTGATCAGGTCGCCCTTCCCAATGCCTCGGCACCAGGCGTTGCTGCACCTGCTCCGGACGATGCACGATGCACGGCTGTTCGGCACCCACGAGCGTCTGAGGCGACCATGCGCGGCAGGCCGCGCATGGCCTTGCGCAGCGCCAGCTGACATGCCAACGCACCAGCAGGCGATCTACCTGCCGGTGCGCGAAGAAAGTGGTCCAGCCGCGGATGCCTGCATCCTTGAAGCAGCCCCAGGCATCGCCTCGGCCGCACAGCTGGTAGGCGCATCATGCGTCCGTGTCCGTTACGCCGGCGTCCTTGAGGCGTTGCGAAATGATGTCGGCGGCGTCGTTGCCGTGCGATGACGACGCATGCCAACCGCGCCGCCGCCAAGAGCGCCTAGGCGGGCACTGGCGATGGCGGCATCGGCGACGCGCCGACATACCCGTCACCGCCGGTCTGTACGGTGGCAGACGCCCTCCTCGATTCGGACACTCCCCATGCCATTGACCCAGGAACAACGGCGCATCCTGCAGGACATCCATGCCACCACCCCGGTCAGCGAAGCCGAGGCGACCTGGGCGGTGCGCGAGGACTACGCGGCGCAAGGCGAGGACGGCGATCTGGCGCTCAGCCAGAAGGGGTTGAAGGCCATCGACGGCAGCGAAGCGTAACCCGCCTCCTGGCCGGGACGTCTTGCGGATCCCATCACGCCGGTGACGGTAGCGCTGCAGAGATAGCCCGTCCGGTCGGCGCTGCGTCCATCTGCACACAGCGCCGCCCCCACGCGACCACAGTACGGTTCGCCGGCTAGCGCCCGCGCGTCGCCCGTCCCCTCATCCGGCGCTGCGTGCCACCACGTCCCGCAGGGAGAGGATCAGGCGCGAGCATCCTTGCATCAGCGCCGCCCTACATGCCGCCAAACAACGTCTGCCGCGTGACGCAGGTTGATCGGCGCGACGCCGATCCCTCCGCCAATGCGACGTCGTCGTGATGCCGTGCGTGTCGGCAATCCCGCTGCGTCGCGGTCAGCTTCGGGATATCGACCACAAAAGAATTTCAGGCATGGAACTTGCAGTTGCCACCGCAACGCCTCTTCGCCAGCCTGATGTCGCCATGCTCGTTGCCCGCCCTCGCCAGCCCGCCTGCAATGACCGTGCGCCGCTCCGGAGTCCAGCACCGTGAGCGCCGGATTGACCCTGCGTCGGCACTTCCGGCTCGGCATCATCAAGACACTCGGTCCGTCCACGGCCGGGGTGCTGCTGCTGTTCGCGGTCTATCAGATGGCGATCGGCGCGCCGTGGACCGCGCTGGCCGGCGCCGCGCTGGCCGGTCTGGCCGCGCTGGCGACCTGGCTGGCGCTGCACCGTGGCGACGGCCGCATGGATCCGCTGCTGTCGCTGAGCTGGTTGCTGGGGAGCGCCCTGGCCTGCCATGCACTGCGCCACGCCGCGGTGCCGTGGCTGTACCTGGTGATGATGAGCAATTTCTTCGTGGTGACGCGCCATGTCGCGCTGGCCTGCAATGCCACGCTGATCGCGGTGCTGCTGGTGGTGACCCCGAGCACCCTGGGTGCCGAGCACTTCTTTTCGATGATCTCGGTGTCGTTGCTGATCACCGGGCTGGGCTACATGCTCGCGTTGCGGGTGGAAGGCGATCGCGTGCAACTGGAGCAACTGGCGTCGCACGATTCGCTGACCGGGCTGCCGAATCGTCGCATGCTCGAGCGCAGCCTGTCGCAACGGGTGGCCGATCCGCGCCGCGCGACACGCCGGCATGGGCTGATCGTGCTCGACATCGATCACTTCAAGGAGGTCAACGACCTCTACGGCCATGCCGAGGGCGACCGGGTGCTGGCCGAACTGGCCGCGCTGCTGCGCGCGCAAGTACGTGCGCCGGACGAGGTGTTCCGGTTCGGCGGCGAGGAGTTCGTGGTGGTGGCACGGCTGCAGTCCGCGACCGAACTGTCCGCCTTCGCCAGGCGCCTGCACGATGCCACCCGCTCTGCGCTGCGCGGCCCCAACGGCACCATCACCGTGTCGCTGGGTGCGGCGATGCTGTGCGACGAGGTGCAGTGGCACGACTGGTTCTCGCGCGCCGATACCGCGCTGTACCAGGCCAAGAACAACGGTCGCGACCGCTATGTGATCGCCGAGGACGTGGCGCAGGACTGAACGACCAGCACCCGCGGCGATCTGCCGCATGCCCGGCTGGTCTTCGGTCCGGTCGCCGTCACCAGGGCCGCTCCGATGGCGGGAAGCATCCTGTGGGCACCAACTGCGATGCCGGGCGAAGTGGCGTGCGTTCCGATGGCGCAATGCGTCGGGACTGAAGTCCCTCCCACAGCGCACCCGCAGGGCTCGCCGCAAGCCATTGCGGGAGTCGCCTGCCATGCAGCCGCGCCGGGCTTCAGCGGGAACGCCCGGCGCGGCTGACGCCGCTCCTGCAGACAAACCTGGGACGCGGCCGGATGGCGGCGAGAGCACATGGCGAGCGGTGCCGACCAGGCGCCGCGGTGCGAACGGTCGGCCCGCACCGCGGCAGCTGCAGCGCCCTGCTCAGGGCGCCTGCACCGCGGACGCCGCCACCGCGGTGGTCGCGACGTCCCTACTGCCGGCCTCCGTGCCCGCGTCCTGCCCCCAACCACCAAGCGCCTTGTACACCCGCACCACGCCGATGTTCACCGCCGCTTCGGCGTCGGCCAGGGCCGCCTCGGCGGTCAGTTGCGTGCGCTGCGCATCGAGCAGGGTCAGGAAATCCTCCGAGCCTTCGCGATAGCGGATCTGCGCCAACGCCTCGGCACGCTGCGCCGCCTGCGTCTGTTCGGCCACGATCGCCAGCCGCGCTTGTTCGTGGGCATAGGCGGTCAAGGCGTTCTCGGTGTCCTCCAGTGCGCCGAGCACGGCTTTCTCGTAGTCGGCTGCGGCGCCGTCGGCCTGCGCTTCGCTCGCGCGCAGGCGTGCCCGCACACTGCCCAGGTCGAACGCCGCCCACTGGATCGACGGGGTCAGCGACCAGGCCTTGCTGCGGCCGTGCAGCAAGGCGCCGGCGTCGCCGGACAGGAAGCCGACGAAGCCGGACAGGCTGATCCGCGGGAACAGGTCGGCGGTGGCCACGCCGACCCGCGCGGTCGCCGCCGCCAGACGGCGTTCGGCGATGCGCACGTCCGGACGCCGGCGCAGCAACTGCGTGGTATCGCCCAGCGGCAAGGCCCGTGCATAGGCCGGGGTCGGCTGCGGCGCCAGCAATGCATCGAGCGCGCCCGGCGGCTTGCCCAGCAGCACCGCCAGCCGGTGCCGCGCCTGTGCGGCATCGACTTCCAGCAACGGGATGTCGGCCTCGATCGCCTTCAGCCGCGCGCGGCTGCTCTGCACGTCCAGTTCGCTGCCGGCGCCCAGTCGCCAACGGGTCTCGGTCAGCCGCTGGGTGTCGCGCAGGTTGTCCAGCGTGGTCCGCGCCAGCGCGATGCGCTTCTGCGTGCCGCGCAGGGCGAAGTAGTTGCGTGCCACCTCCGCGGCCACGGTGACCTGGGCGTCGGCCAGGCCGGCCTGTTCGGCTTCCAGGTTCGCACGCGCCGCTTCGCTGGCGCGGCGCTGGCGCCCGAACAGGTCCAGCTCCCAGCCGGCATCGAAGCCGAGCCGGTAGCTTTCGGTGAGCACGCGCGCGCCGCCGGCGTCCGCGTCCGGGGCCTTGCCGCGGGTGTAGTCGCCGCCGGCGGTGACATGCGGCGCCTGGTCCAGGTGCTGCTCGGCGAAGACCGCGCGCGCCTCGTGCACGCGCGCCAGGGCGAGGCGCAGGTCCAGGTTGGCGACCAGGCCGTCGTGCACCAGCTGTTCCAGCACCGGGTCGTCGAACTGCGCCCACCAGGATGCGACCGGCGAGTCGGTCGCGAACACCGGCGACGCGGCGCCCTGCAGGGCCACGGGCGGCTGCGCCGGTGCGCGGTAGTCGGGGCCGACGCTGGCGCAGGCGCTGAGCAGCGCCAGCGCCAGTGCGCCGAAGACGGGACGGATCACCATGGCAGCACCTGTCCGACATGGGTGTAGCTGCCGGTGGGGCCGTCGGCGTCGAGCAACGCCATCATCACGCTGCTGCGCGCGCCGTCGGCCACTTCCAGCTCGCCCTCGCCCGCGTTCATGTCGGTCTTCACGTAGCCGGGGTGGATGGTGTTGACCTTGATCGGGGTTTCGCGCAGTTCATAGGCCAACTGGATGGTCCAGGCATTCACCGCGCTCTTGGACACGTTGTAGGCCGGCACCTTGAAGTCGTAGATCGGCGACCCGGGCTGGCTGTGCAGGGCGAGCGAACCGAGCACGCTGGAGACGTTGACGATGCGCGCGGCCGGCGCCTCGCGCAGCAGCGGCAGGAACCCCTGGGTGACCGCGATCAGGCCGAACAGGTTGGTGTCGAAGGTCTCGCGCCAGGTCTCCAGGCTCTGCTGCGACACGCTCAGGCGCGGGTCGTCGCGCAGGATGCCGGCGTTGTTGACCAGGATGTCCAGCCGCCCATGGCGTGCGCGCACCGTCTCCACTGCGGCGGCGATGCTGGCGGCGTCGGTGACGTCCAGGGTCAGCGGCTCCACCGGCAGGCCCTCGCCCTGCAGTTCCAGGGCCGCGGCGCTGGCGCGGGTCGCGTCGCGCCCGGCCAGCAGGGTGTGCACGCCGGCTTCGGCCAGCTGCCGCACGGTGTGCAAGCCGATGCCGCGGGTGGCGCCGGTGACCAAAGCGATCTTGTGTGCTGCGTTCATTGCGAAACTCCTGAGAAGGATGGGAAAAGGATCAGCCGTGCGCAGGCGCGTCGGCGTGGGCCGGCGCATGCGAGACCAGCGGCCGCCCGGCCAGCTTGCGCAGGGCGACATAGAACACGGGGGTGAGGAACAGACCGAACAGGGTCACGCCCAGCATGCCGGCGAACACGGTGATGCCGGTGGCAGAGCGCACTTCCGCGCCCGCGCCATGCGAGAACACCAGCGGCACCGTGCCGGCGATGAAGGCGATGGAGGTCATCACGATCGGGCGCAGGCGCAGGCGGCAGGCCTGCAGCGCCGATTCGACGATGCCCTTGCCCTGCAGTTCCAGTTCGCGGGCGAACTCGACGATCAGGATCGCGTTCTTGCACGCCAGGCCCATCAGCACCACCAGACCCACCTGCACGAACACGTTGTTGTCGCCGCCGCTCAGCCACACCCCGAACAGCGCCGACAGCAGGGTCATCGGCACGATCAGGATCACCGCCAGCGGCAGCGTCCAGCTCTCGTACAGCGCGGCCAGCACCAGGAACGCCAGCAGCACCGCCAGCGGGAACACCACCAGCGCCGCATTGCCCTGAGTCGCCTGCTGGTAGCTCAGGTCGGTCCACTCGATCTCCATGCCGTTGGGCAGCACCTGCTTGGCGATCTGGGTGATCTTGGCCATCGCCTCGGCCGAGGACAGCGAGCGCGCATCCGCTTCGCCGGCCAGGTCGGCGGCCGGATAGCCGTTGTAGCGCAGCACCGGGTCCGGGCCGTAGGTCTGCTTGATCGTCACCATCGAGCCGATCGGCACCATTTCGCCGTTGGCATTGCGGGTGCGCAACCGGGCGATGTCCTCCACGCTCTCGCGGAACGGCGCATCGGCCTGGGCGATCACCTGCCAGGTGCGGCCGAACTGGTTGAAGTCGTTGACGTAGGTCGAGCCCAGGTAGGTCTGCAAGGTGTCGAACAGATCGGTCAGGGCCACGCCCTGGGCCTTGGCCTTGACCCGGTCGACCTCGGCATCGAGCTGCGGCACGTTGGCCTGGTAGGTGCCGATCGGGAAACTCATGCCCGGGGTCTGCGCCACCGCGCCCTGCATGGTGCTGACCGCGTTCTGCAGCGCGCCGTAGCCGAGGTTGGCACGGTCCTCGATGAACAACTGGTAGCCGTTGCCGTTGCCCAGGCCGAGGATCGGCGGCGGCATGAAGGCGAACGACATGCCCTCGCCCAGCTGCGAGATGCGCTGGTTGATCTCGGCATTGATTTCCAGCGCGCTGCGGTGGCGCTCGGCGAACGGCTTCAGTGGCAGGAACACCACGCCGGTGTTGGGCGTATTGGTGAACTGCAGCGCGTTGAGGCCCGGGAACGAGATCGCGTGGGCCACGCCGTCGGTCTGCATGGCGATGGTGGCGACCTTGCGCAGCATCGCGTCGGTGCGCTCGATCGAGGCGCCCTCCGGCAGCTTCACACCGGCGATCAGGTACATCTTGTCCTGGGTCGGGATGAAGCCGCCCGGCACCGCCTTGAACATCAGCCCGGTGACCAGCAGCAGCGCCACGTACACCGCGAACACCGCGCCGCGGCGGCCGAGGATGCGCGACACCGCACCCTGGTAGCGGTCGGAACTGCGGTGGAAGAAGCGGTTGAACGGACGGAACAGCCAGCCGCCGAACAGCCGCTCCATGCCGCGCGACAGGCGGTCCTTGGGCGCGTCATGGCCTTGCAGCAGGCGCGCGGCCAGCGCCGGCGACAGGGTCAGCGAGTTGATCGCCGAGATCACCGTGGAGATGGCGATGGTCACCGCGAACTGCTTGTAGAACTGCCCGGTGACCCCGGACAGGAACGCCATCGGCACGAACACCGCGCACAGCACCAGCGCGATCGCGATGATCGGGCCGGACACCTCGCGCATCGCCTGGTGGGCGGCCGCCAGCGGGGTCAGCCCCTCCTCGATGTTGCGCTCCACGTTCTCCACCACCACGATCGCATCGTCGACCACGATGCCGATCGCCAGCACCAGCCCGAACAGGGTCAGCGTGTTGATCGAGAAGCCCAGCAGGTACAGCGCGGCGAAGGTGCCTACCACCGACACCGGCACCGCGATCAGCGGAATGATCGAGGCGCGCCAGGTCTGCAGGAACAGGATCACCACCAGCACCACCAGCAGCACCGCCTCCAGCAGGGTGTGGACCACCGCGCTGATCGAGTCGCGCACGAAGATGGTGGTGTCGTACACCGCTTCGTACTTCACGTCGTCCGGGAACTGCTTGGTCAGTTCGTCCATCTTGGCGATGACCTGGTCGCGGATCTGCAACGCATTGGCGCCCGGCGCCTGGAAGATGCCGATGCCGACCGCGTTCTTGCCGTCCAGCTGCGCGCGCAGGGTGTAGTCGCCGGCGCCCAGCTGCAGGCGGGCGACGTCGGACAGGCGCACGGTCTGGCCGTCGGCGCCGACCTTGAGCACGATGTCGCCGAACTCCTGTTCGGTGCGCAGGCGGCCCTGCGCGTTGATCAGGGTCAGGAACTTGCTCTCCGGCATCGGCTCGGCGCCGAGCTGGCCGGCGGAGACCTGCACGTTCTGCTCGCGCATGGCCGCGACCACATCGCTGGCGGTGAGCCCGCGCGCGGCCACCCGCTCCGGATCCAGCCACGCACGCATCGCGTAGTCGCCGCCGCCGAACACCTGCGCATCGCCCACGCCCTGGATCCGTGCCAGCGCGTCCTTGACGTGCAGGCGCGCGTAGTTGCGCAGATACAGGGTGTCGTACTTGCCCTTGGGCGAGGTCAGGTGCACCACCATCAGGAAGGTCGGCGACTGCTTCTGCGTGGTCACGCCCTGCCGGCGCACGTCCTCGGGCAGGCGCGCCTGCGCCTGCGCCACGCGGTTCTGCACCTTGACCGCGGCATCGTCCGGATCGGTGCCCGGGCGGAAGGTCACGGTCATCTGCAGCACGCCGTCGGAGCCGGCGACCGACTTGATGTACATCATGTTCTCCACGCCGTTGATCGCTTCCTCCAGCGGCGTGGCGACGGTCTCGGCGATGACCTTGGGGTTGGCGCCCGGATACACCGTGCGCACCACCACCGAAGGCGGCACCACGTCCGGGTATTCGCCGATGGGCAGCAGCGGGATGGCGATCAGGCCCGCGGCGAAGATGACGATCGACAGCACGGCGGCGAAGATCGGCCGGTCGATGAAGAATCTGGAAAAGTCCATGGGTGGTGGTCCTGGAAACGGATGAAACGGGGGGCCAGGCGCGGACGCAGGCATGCCGGTGGCGACGCCGGGCCATCGCGGGCCCGGCGGGGCGCGGCCGGCAGGTGATGACCCGGCCGGTGCTGCGTCGGCGCCCGCGACTCAGTCGAGGGCGACGGCCTGGCGCGGTGCGGCAGGAGACGCGGTCTGCGCGATCGGCTTGGCCTGCACCGGCATGCCGGGCATGAACACCTTCTGCACGCCGTCGACGATGACCTTGTCGCCGGCGGACAAGCCGCTTTGCACGATGCGCAGGCCGTCGGCGCTGCGGCCGAGCTGCACGTCGCGCCGCTGCGCCTTGCCGTCCTTGTCGACCACGTAGACGTACTTGCGGTCCTGGTCGGTGAGCACCGCGCGGTCGTCGATCAGCACCGCGTCGAAGCGACCGCTGCCGAGCAGCCGCACCCGCGCGAACAGGCCGGGGGTGAAGCGGCGATCGGCGTTGTCCAGCAACGCGCGCACATGGATGGTGCCGGTGCTGCGCACCAGTTGGTTGTCGAGGAAATCGACCTTGCCGGCATGCGGATAGCCGTCCTCGCCGACCAGGCCGACCTGCACCGGCAGGCTGCC
This sequence comes from Xanthomonas sp. LMG 12459, assembly GCF_009192905.1. NCBI lineage: Bacteria > Pseudomonadati > Pseudomonadota > Gammaproteobacteria > Lysobacterales > Lysobacteraceae > Xanthomonas > Xanthomonas sp. LMG 12459. The sequence goes on along the minus strand of NZ_NSGT01000057.1, from coordinate 19,078 downwards.
GTCGCGCTCGCTCGGGCGCTGGCCGTCGCGCGCCATCTGCGCATAGCGCAGGAAGGTGCCCTCATCCGCGTCGAAGTACACATGCACCTTGTCCAGCGACACCAGCGTGGTCAGCACGCTGGCGCTGTCGCCGGCGCTGACCAGGTTGCCGGCGGTGACCATCGCGCGGCCGGCGCGGCCGGCGATCGGCGCGCGCACCTGGGTCCATTCCAGGTTCAGGCGTGCGCTGTCCACCGCCGCCTGCGCGGCCAGCACGTCGGCCTGTGCCTGTTCGGCCGCGGCACGCCGCTGTTCCCAGCTCTCGGTGGAGATGGCCTGCTGTTCGGACAGGGTCTTGGCGCGCGCGGCCTCGCTGGCGCTGAGCTTGGCCTGGGTGCGTGCGCGCGCCAGGTCGGCCTCGGCGCGGGCCAAGTCGGCGCGGTAGCTACGCGCGTCGATGGTGAACAGCACATCGCCCTTCTTCACCTCCTGCCCTTCGACGTAGTTGACCTTGTCGATGTAGCCGGACACGCGCGGGCGCAGGTCGACGTGCTCGACCGCCTCGACGCGGCCGCTGAACTCGTCCCACTGACTGATCTGCTTCTGCAGCGCGGGCGCCACGCCCACGCTCGGCGGCGGCGGCGCGCCCTGTTCGTTGGCCTTGCCGCCGCAGGCGGTGAGCGTGGCGACCAGCAGCGCCACCGCCAGCGGGCGCAGTGCGCCCGGCAGCAGGCGCGACGGCATCGGAATCGGATTCATTGAGAGACCTCGTGGGTGGAGAAGGAAAACGGCAAGGGGGTGAGCAAGGCGCTGCGCGGCTGGGCAAAGTGGCGGCGGTCGATCTCGACCAGGGCGCGGTCCGGCCGCTGCGCATCGGCAAGCAGGTGAACCACGGCGCGGCCGACGCCGAGGGTGGTGAACCACTCCGGGCAGTCGCCGATGGCGTCGTCGCTGCGGCACACCGGGGCGGACAGCGACAGCAGATGCACGTGCACGCCGAGCGGCTTGGCTTCCTCGTGCAGCACCTGGGCAAGCATGCGGATCGCTGCCGCCGTCACCGAACTGTCGCCATGCCCGGACCAGGCACGCAGCGCGCAGGGACTGCCCAGCAGCACGTAACGGGCGCCGCGCTCGTGCTGCCCCAGCAGCGGCAACAGATGCCGGGCGGCAGCCAGATGCGGCAGCAGATCCGCATCCAGGCGCCGGCGCAGCGCGCCCAGCGGCCGCTCCAGCAGGCGCCCGGGGCGCAGCGGACTGCCCAGGGCGGCGACCACCGCGGCCAGCGGCCGCGGCCGCTGCGCGATCTCGGCGACCAGGGCCGCGGCAGCAGCGTCTGTGCCGACCGAACCGCTCAGCACGTCCAGCCCGGGTTCGTCGCGGTGGCGATCGCGCAGCGCGGTCAGGCGGGCGCGGTCGCGCGCCACCGCCAGCACCGGGCTGCCCGCCTCCAGCAACGCCTGGACCACCCCCTGCCCGACCGTGCCGCTGCCCCCGAGGACCAGGACTTCGGGGGCCAACATCCCGCTCACGGGACTTTTCCTCCCGCGGACGGGACAATCGCAATCCGACCCAGGCGGTCGCGACCGGACGCGCCCAGGCGCAGGCTGCTGCCGCCCTGCCGCCGCGGCGGCGGCGTGAACTCGCGAAACGCCCTCGGGTAAAGGGATTGCGCCGTCGCCACCGGCGCGGAACGGCGCCGCGGCTGGCGATCGGGGCAGGCGAAAAACTGGAACAGCGTGCGCATCGACATGGGCAAAGCTCGTCGGTGATGGCGAATGCGGACAAATTAGGCGCCAAAGCCGCACTTGATTAGTCCGAATTAAGGGGAATAATCGTCCCGCTATCGGTCCAATCGTCTCCACCTCAAGGAACCGCCATGAGCCACGATCTGAACGACACCCTGATCTTCGTCAAGGTGGTCGAGCAAGGCAGCTTCATCGCCGCGGCCAATGCCCTCGGCCTGCCCAAGACCACCGTCAGCCGCAAGGTGCAGGACCTGGAGGCACGGCTGGGCGCGCGCCTGCTGCACCGGACCACGCGCCGGCTCGGGCTGACCGAGGCCGGCGCGGTCTACCACGAGCATTGCCAGCGCATCGCCCGCGAACTGGAGGAAGCCGAGAGCGCGGTGGGCCAGCTGCAGGCCGGCCCGCGCGGCTGGCTGCGCTTCAGCGTGCCCTATTCGGCCGGCATTTCCTGGGTGGCGCCGATCCTGGGCGAATTCCACCGCCAGCATCCGGAAGTGCGCCTGGAGATGATCATGACCAGCGACAAGGTCGACCCGATCGCCGAAGGCGTGGACGTGGCCCTGCACATGGGCACGCTGCCGGATTCGACCATGGTCGCGCGCAAGCTCGCCACCTTCCGCACCCAGGTCTTCGCCAGTCCCTACTACATCGAGCGGCATGGCGAACCGCTGCATCCGGACGACCTGCAGCACCACCGCACGCTGGCGCTGAGCAACGGCCGCGGCGGCGGCACCCGGCTGTGCTGGCCGCTGCGCAACGGCAAGCAGAGCGGCGAATTCCTGGTCCAGCCGATCCTGCTGGCCAACGATTCGGCGGCGCTGATCGGCGGCCTGGTCTGCGGCGAAGGCCTGGTGCTGGCCAGCGACGCGACGATCAAGCCGCTGATCGAGGCCGGCAAGGCGCGGCGCGTGCTCGGCGGCTGGGTCGGGCCGGACCTGGACTTCAACGCGGTGTTCCCGGGCGGGCGCATGCTCTCGCCGAAGGTGCGCGCCTTCGTCGACTTCCTGGTCGACAAGCTCAACTTCGACGTCAGCTACATGATGGCGCAGTGCCCGGCCAAGCTGGCCACACAGCAGGCCGAGGACGGCGCGGAGTTCACTTTGTGCAGCGGCGTGGCGATGAACACGCAATCGCTGGCCAGCCTGCCGCGCGTCGCAGCCACACCGGCGCCGGTGCCGGCGACGCTGGAGACGGAAGCCGAGGACGAAGAGGACGCGGCACTGGTCTGAGCCGCGCTGCGCACAACGCGTCGCAGCAGCGCAGAAACGCGAACGGGCCGCAGTGCGGCCCGTTCGTCGTTGCGGTCGGCGGATCGGTCAGCCGGCCGAGGCGCGCAGCGGCACCACGCGGATCTCCACGCGGCGGTTCTGCGCGCGACCGGCCTCGGTGCTGTTGTCGGCGATCGGGTACTTCTTGCCCGCGCCCAGGGTCTGGATGCGCTCGGGCTGCACGCCCTGCGCGGTCAGGTAGGCGGCCACCGAGGACGCGCGCTGTTCGGACAGACGCTGGTTGACCGCATCGCTGCCGATGCTGTCGGTGTGGCCGACCACCTCGATCATGGTCTGGTTGTATTCGCCCAGGGTCTGGGCCACGCCGTTGAGCGCCGAATAGAACTGCGGCTTGAGCGTGGACTGGTTGAAGTCGAAGGTGATGCCGTCGGGCAGATTGAGGGTGATGTTGTCGCCGTCGCGGCGCACGTCGATACCGGTGTTGGCGGTGCGCTCGCGCAGCGCGCGTTCCTGCCGATCCTGGTAGTTGCCGATCGCCGCGCCGCTGAGCGCGCCGATGCCGGCGCCGATCATCGCGTGCTGGCGGCGCTCGGTGGCGCTGCTGCCGCTGAGCAGGCCGGCGGCGACGCCGACCGCGGTGCCGATCAGCGCGCCGCGGCCGGTGCGGTTCTGCTGCTCGGTAGGATTGCCGTACTGGTCGCGCTGCACGTAGGAGCCGCCGGTGGCGCAGGCGGACAGCACCAGCGCACTGGCCAGGGCCACGGACACGCCGCGGAGGGTGGTCGTTTTCATCATGTTCTCTCCGAACCTGGTTTGACGTGGCGGCAGCATAAACAGGGCCACGCGAGGCGCGGATGAACGCAGCCCGGCGCGCGATGCGCCCGGTTCAGGAAGACGGCAGCAGGTCTTCGGCGTCGGCCGCGCGCAGCGGCTGCTCCCAATCGCCCATCAGCGCCAGGTACAGCAGCTTTTCGAATTCGGCGCCGACCCGCCGCATCACCGCGTCCGGATCGGGAATCAGCCGCGCATCGCCGATCAGGCCGAAGTGCACGCGGTGGTTGTAGCTCATGATCGACACGCCGACACCGATCGAGCCGGTCTGCGGCACCCAGAACATCATCTCGCGCACGCGGCTGCCGGCCAGGTACAGCGGCTGCTGCGGCCCCGGCACGTTGGTCGCCACGGTGGTGGCCTTGCGGCTGAACAGGTCCAGCGCAGCCGACTGCAGCGCCGCCGGCGCCATGCCCACCGCCGCCAGCAGGCCGAACACCACCATCGCCTGCCGCGACTGCTTGAGCTGCTGCATCGACTCGGCCACGCACTGCAGGCGCCGCACCGGGTTGGCCTCGCCCACCGGCAGGTCCAGGAACACCAGGCCGAAGTGGTTGCCGAGCTTGCGCGCGTGCTCCAGCGGGCGCAGGTTGACCGGCACGGTGGCGCGCAGGGTCACCCCGTCCAGGCGTTCGCCGCGTTCGAGCATGTAGTCGCGCAAGGCGCCGGCCATGGTCGCCATCAGCACGTCGTTGACCGTGCAGTCGCAGGCGCGGCCCACCGCCTTGACCTCGTCCAGGTCCAGCGGCTCGGCCCAGGCCACGCGCTTGCTGACGCCGAGGCGGCCGCGCAGCAGCGTCGGCGGATCGTCGGCCAGCAGCAACGCATTGACCAGTTCGCGGCCGATCAGCCCGCCTTCGCGCGCCAGCATCTGCGGCAGGTTCGGGTCCTGCGCCATCGCCCGGCCCTTGTCGAGCATGCGCCCGCCGAGCTTGAGGTAGCGGTCCACCGCGCCGACCCGGCGCACCACCTCCTTGCCGTCGTCCTTGAGCCAGGCGCGCCCGAGCTGCGCCGACGGCTCCGGGGTGCGCTGGGTATCGGTCAGCGACAGCAGCACCTGCACCAGCGCGATGCCGTCGGCGTAGCTGTGGTGGATGCGCGCCACCAGCGCCGAGCCGCCTTCGTAGCGCTCGATCAGGTGGAACTGCCACAGCGGCTTGGTCTTGTCCAAGGGCGTGGAGGCCATCTGCCCGGCGAAGCGCTCCAGCGCCTTCTTCTGCCCGCGCCCGGGCAAGGCCGACAGGCGCACGTGCCAGTCCAGATCGAAATCGTCGTCGCGCTGCCAGTAGGCGCCGGTGGCGGTCTCCACCGGCTTCTGCAGGAACCGCGGGAAGGCCAGGAAGCGCTTGCGCACCAGTTGCTTGAGCGCAGGCAGGGTCAGCGGCTCGTCGAACATCAGCACGCCGGTGATCATCATCGGATTGGTCGGCCGGTCCATCCGCAACCAGGCGGTGTCCACGCGCGACATCGGTTCGCGCTGCGGCTTGCGGCGAGCTGAGCTGGTGGCCATGCGGGCTCCTGTCCGAGCCCGGAGTGAATCATGGCCCCGCGAAGGGCGTCAATCGCGCCTGCGGCCGTGCTGCGCCGCGCAACACCGCGCCCGTGCTCAGCCGGCGGCGGTCTCGCGATAGGCGGCCAGCGCCGCATCGCGGCCGGCGGCCAGGTCCACGATCGGCTGCCGCGGATACTGCGGGGCGGCGTGCGCCAGCCGCTGCGGCGCCTGCCAGGGCGCGAAGCGGTCGGCCACCGGCAGCGCCGCCAGTTCCGGCACCCAACGCGCGATGTACTCGCCCTTCGGATCGAACTTCTGCGCCTGGGTCACCGGGTTGAACACGCGGAAATACGGCGCGGCATCGGCGCCGGTGCCGGCCACCCACTGCCAGCCCAGGGTGTTGTTGGCCAGGTCGGCATCGACCAGGGTGTCCCAGAACCAGCGTGCGCCTTCGGACCAATGCACGCGCAGGTGCTTGCACAGGTAGCTGGCGACGATCATGCGCACGCGGTTGTGCATCCAGCCGGTGTGCCACAGCTCGCGCAGGCCGGCATCGACGATCGGCACGCCGGTGCGTCCGCGCTGCCAGGCGTGCAATGTCGCCGCATCGGGCCTGGCCCAGCGAAAGCGCTCGAAGCGCGGATTGAGGTTGCGCTCGGGCGTGTCCGGGAAATGGTGCAGCAGGTGGTGGGCGAAATCGCGCCAGCCCAGTTGGCGGATGTAACCGTCGATGGCCGCGGCAGTGGCGGCACGGCGATGGCGCTCCAGGGTGGCGACGATGCGCCACGGCGCGATCTCGCCGAAATGCAGGTGCGGCGACAGCCGCGAGGTGCCGACCTGGTCGGGGCGGTCGCGGCCATCGAGATAGTCGCGCAGCGCGCCGTCGACGAACACGTCCAGCGCCTCGTGTGCGCCCGCCTCGCCCGGCTGCCAGACCTCCCAGAAGCCGCGGTCCCAGTCCAGCGCCGGCGCCAGGCCGAGTCGTTCCAGCGGCAGGCTGTCCAGATCCTTGGGCGGCGCTGGCAGCGTCTTCGACGCGGCCTGCAACGCGGGCACCTGCCAATGGCTCAAGGCACTGCGCCAGAACGGGGTGAACACCTTGTACGGGCCGCCCTGCTGCGTCGCCAGTTGCCAGGGTTCGAACAGCAGCGCGCTGTTGTGGCTGTGCACCTCCAGGCCCTGCTCGCGCAGTTCGCGCTTGAGCCGCGCATCGCGCGGCTGCGTGGCCGGCTCGTAGCGGCGGTTCCAGTACACCGCCACCGCGTCGCAGTCGGCGATCACCTGGCGCAAGGCGGTCTCGGCCGGGCCCTGGCGCAGGATCAGGCGCGAACCGCGCGCGCGCAGTTGCGCGTCCAATGCCGCCAGCGAGCGCTGCAGCCAACTGCGCGAAGCCGCGCCGGCGGCCCAGGCGCCCTCGTCTTCCGGGCTGTGCAGATACACCGGCACCGGCGTATGCCCGGCATCCAGCGCGGCCTGCAGGGCAGGTTGATCGTGCAGGCGCAGGTCGCGCCGGAACCAGACGATGGCGTAGCTCATGCGAGGGGACGCAGCGAAGGACGCGCCATGATACGGATCGGGTGCAGCGGCCAGGTGAGCATGCGGCGCGAGTCGCACATGCTTCGACACCGCCGATCCTGGCGCAGCAAGTGTTGCGCTGGCCGGATTTCGTAGACATCGCCGCGCGCCGCGCACGCGCGCCTCGTCCGCCCTGCTATAACGCCGTGGCGGGCGCCGTCATGTCGAAACGGCGCCGCGACCGCTGCTGATGGATGACGTTCCGGGGAAGGACGTCATCCGTGCTTTCGCTGCACCGCGCACGACATGGCCACGGCCGTCTCGCGCGCACTGGGGGAACATCCGCCATCGCCTCTGCGATCTCACGGTCATCACGGCCGGCGAGCGCGGCTGCGTGCGGCCCGAACCGCCCGCGCCCGGACCTGCATCGACAGGGCCGCGACGCGCTGCGGGCAGCCAACGGCGCAGCACGGTCATGCCCATCGCAGACATCCGCAAGACTCTCAGGAGAGCAAGATCCATGGACAAGCGCATCGCAAAAGCCACCCTCACCCTCGCGCTGAGCCTCGCCGCCCCGCTGGCGATGGCCTGCACCGCCGAACCCATCCAGCTACAGAACGAGGTCAGCCTCGACAACGGCATCGAGTGCGGCGGCGGCGGCGGCGGTGGCAGCACGCCGGTCTACACGCTGCAGGGGGTGATCCAGAACCAGGGCTACGAGTCCGACGGACGTCCGGCCGGCGGCAAGCGCCTGAAGATCCGCGCGTACTCGCGCTTCGCCAACGCCAACAACGACCGCGTCGATGCCAACTACATCAACGTGCGCTGCAACGCCTACGACCAGATCGGCAACGGCTACACCACCGACTACGACGAGGAAGGCAACGGCGCGCTGGTCGACGTGCACTTCAAGTCGAACTTCGTCTACGGCATCTATCGCAAGATCACCGTGGTCTGCACCCACCACGCCGAGTACGGCGCCAACACCTACGACGCCACCAGCAACGCCGAGATCGAGATTCCCTACTGATCGCTGCATCGCGCCCTCAAGCCGGCGCCCGGAACGTACCGGGCGCCGCACTCGCAAGATGACGTGCGCGTAGCGCGCAGGCTTACTCGAACGCGCCCACCGAGTCGTGGGCGAGATTGTCGAAGCGGGTGTATTCGCCGAAGAACTTGAGCTTGCACGACCCGGTCGGGCCGCCGCGGTGCTTGCCGATGATGATTTCGGCCAGACCCTTGTCCGGCGAATTTTCCTTGTTGTAGTAGTCGTCGCGGTAGATGAACACGATCATGTCCGCATCCTGCTCGATCGCGCCCGATTCGCGCAGGTCGGCCATCACCGGGCGCTTGTCGGTGCGGGTTTCCAGCGAGCGGTTGAGCTGCGACAACGCGATCACCGGCACCCCCAGCTCCTTGGCCAGGCCCTTGAGCGAGCGCGAGATCTCCGAGATCTCGGTGGCGCGGTTCTCGCTGTTGCCGGGCACCGACATCAGCTGCAGGTAGTCGATCACGATCAGGCCCAGGTCGTGCTCGCGCTTGAGCCGGCGCGCCTTGGAGCGCAGCACTTCCGGCGACACGCCCGGCGTGTCGTCGATGAAGATCTTGGTCTCCTTGAGCATCTTGATCGCGCCGGTGACGCGCGCCCAGTCCTCGTCCTCGAGCTGGCCGGTGCGCAGGCGCTGCGCGTTGATGCGGCCGTTGGAGGAGATCAGGCGCATCGCCAGCTGCGAGGCGGACATTTCCATCGAGAACACCGCCACCGCCTTCTTCGACTTGATCGCCGCGTACTCGGCGATGTTCAGCGCGAAGGTGGTCTTGCCCATCGCCGGACGCGCGGCGAGGATGATCAGGTCGGTCGGCTGCAGGCCGGCGGTCATCGCGTCGAAGTCGTTGTAGCCGGTCGGCAGGCCGGTGATGTTGCCGCCGTTCTCGAAGCGGTTGCGCAGTTCCTCGAACGCGTCCTTCAACGCGCCGGGCATCGCCACGAAGTCGCTGCGCCCGCGCGCACCGGCCTCGGCGATCTGGAACACCGCCTTTTCCGCCGACGCCAGCAGTTCCGAACTCTCGCGCCCTTCCGGCTGGAAACCGTCGTTGACGATGGTGGTGCCGACCTCGATCAACTGCCGCAGCACCGCCTTGTCGCGGACGATCTCGGCGTAGGCGACGATATTGGCCGCCGAGGGCGTGGTGCTGGCCAGTTCGATCAGGTAGGCGCCATCGCCGACCATCTCCAGCTTGCCCTGCGATTCGAACCACTCGCCCAGGGTCACCGCATCGAACGGGCGTCCCTTCTCGGCCAACTCGCGGATCGCGCGATAGATCAACTGGTGATCGCGCCGGTAGAAATCGTTCTCGGTGAGCTGGTCGTTGACCCGGTCGTAGGCGTCCGGTGCCAGCATCAGGCCGCCGAGCACGGCCTGTTCGGCCTCGATCGAGTGCGGCGGCACGCGCAACTGGTCGAGACGCGGCTCGCTGCGTTCGCTGCGCTCGCTTTTGCGATCGCCGCGGTAGCCGGGACGGGCGGACATAGGCTGGGTCTTCTCTGTGGGGCGCGGGCGCCGGGCGCGGCCTCACCGCGGCCCGGGCGCCGATTTTAGTCGCCGCGCCCGGCCGGGGCTAGGGCGACGCTCGACACAGGGCGCCTGCCTGAGCAGCGGCACCTGCGTCGTCCCGCCTCGCCAGAGGCTGGGGACAAGTCTGGGGACAAGCGGTTGAGAACCTCGCCGAGGCCGCGTCGCACAAGGCCCGCCCTGCCCCATCCGCGCACCACGGCACGCGCCGCGGTGGCGCTTCAGGCCTGCAGTTCGTCGATCCAGGCGATGAACTTGTCGACGAAGCCGGCGAGGAACTTGCGCGTGCGCTCGTCGTCGATCGCGCCGTCCTCGGCGATCAGGCCCTCCTTGAACTGCAGAAAGATCTCCGGCTGCCCCAGCACCGGCATGTCCAGGTAGGCCAGCACGTTGCGCAGGTGCTGCTGCGCCATGGCGGTGCCGATCGCCCCCGGCGAGGTCCCGCACACCGCGGCCGGCTTGCCGGCGAAGGCGCTCTCGCCGTACGGCCGCGAGCCCAGGTCGATGGCGTTCTTGAGCACGCCGGGAATGGAACGGTTGTATTCGGGGGTGACGAACAGCACCGCGTCGGCGCCGCTGACCTGCGTCTTCAGGCGCCGGCCCTGCGCCGGATAGTCGTGGTCGTGATCCTGGTTGTACAGCGGAAGGTCGCCGATCTCGACGTACTCGAAACGGGCGCGGTCGCCCGCAAGTCGCTCCAGCGCGTGCGCCAGGCGCCGGTTGAACGATTCCTTGCGCAGGCTGCCGACGAACACGGCGATGCGGTACTGGCTCATGGCGTTACTCCTGACCGAATGGACCTGCAGGCTAGCCGCCGGCGCGCGGCAGTCAGGTGAACGCCACGTCTGCACCGGCATGCGCCAGGCGGGCGCGCACGTCCTCCGGCAGCGGCGGCAGCGCCACGAAACCCGGCGTCGCGCGCACCCGCTGCAGCCAGTCGCACAGCGCCGGATACTGGGTCAGCGCGATGCCGGCATCGCCGGCGCAATGCGTATAGGCGAACAACGCGATATCGGCGATGCCGTAGGCCGGCCCGGTGAACCAGGCCTGCGCCTGCAGGTGCTGCTCCATCACCGCCAGCGCCCGCGTCGCGCCCTCGCGCAGGCGTGGGAGTTCGGCGCGCCGCGGCGAGTCGGGCGGCGTCCAGCCGCAGACGAAGCGCGCCACCGCCACATAGGGTTCGTGGCTGTACTGCTCGAAGAACAGCCAGCTCAGCGCCTGCGCGCGCTGCCAGGGATCGGCGGGCAGATACCCGGTGCCCTCGGCCAGCCAGCACAGGATGGCGTTGGATTCGGCCAGCACGCGCCCGTCCTCGCGTTCCAGCAGCGGCACCTTGCCGTTGGGATTCTTGGCCAGGAACGCCGGGGTGCGGGTCTGGCCGTTGGCGCTGTCGACCTCGACCCAGCGGTAGCCGCAACCGAGCTGGTCCAGCAACAGCCGCACCTTGTAGCAATTGCCGGACAGCGCCATGCCGTACACGGTCAGGGGAAAACGTTCGGATGCCATGTGCTGCTCCTGTGTCGAATGCTGCCGTCGTCGTGGCTCAGCGCCGCGCCTGCCACTGCGCGCGCGACTGGCCCCACACTTCCACCTCGAACACCTGCAGCGGCTCGGGCAGGCGGTCCTGGCGCAGGTAGCGCGAGCCTAGCTTGGCCGCCACCGCCTTGGAGTTGGCGTTGTCCGGCACGATGGTGTGGATCACCTCGGTCCAGCCCAATTGCGCGAACGCCCAGTCGATCGACGACGCGGCCGCCTCCGGCGCATAGCCCTGGCCCCAGAACGCGCGGGCGATGCCCCAGCCGACCTCCGGACCCGGCCAGCCGTGCGGCTGCCAGGGACCGACCCGGCCGATCCACTGCCCGCTGCGCTTCTCGATCACCGAGAACATCGCAAAGCCCTGCAACTGCCAGCTGCCGACCAGCGAGGTCAGGCTGCGCCAGACCACCGATGGCGCCTGCACGCCGCCAAGGTGATGCATGGTCTCGGTGTCGGCGGAAAAGGCGCAGAACGCCGCGAAATCCTCGGCAGTGGGCGGGCGCAGCACCAGGCGCTCGGTTTCCACGCGCACATCGAAGACGCTCATCGTCGGTTCTCCTGTGAACAGGCCCGCAGCCGGCCGCGGGCGATGGCTTCAAAACGCATTGATGCCGGTCAGTTCGCGGCCGACCACCAGTTGGTGCACGGTCTCGGTGCCCTCGTAGGTGATCACCGATTCCAGGTTCAGCGCATGCCGGATCGCGCCGTAGTCGGTGGTGATGCCGGCGCCGCCGAGCAGGTCGCGGCATTCGCGGGCGATGTCCAGGGCCATGCGCACGTTGTTCCACTTGGCCAGCGATACCTGCGCCGGCTGCAGCGTGCCGGCGTCCTTGAGCCGGCCCAGTTGCAGCGCCAGCAACTGCGCGCTGGCGATGCGCCGTGCCATGTCGGCCAGCTTGATCTGCGCGCTCTGGGTCGCCGCCAGCGGCCGCCCGAACAGCATGCGCTCGCCGGCATAGGCCAGCGCCTCGCGCAGGCAGGCGATGGCCGCGCCGATCGCGCCCCAGCTGATGCCGTAGCGGGCCTGGGTCAGGCAGCCCAGCGGCCCCTTCAAGCCGCGCACGCCGGGCAGGCGCTGGCTGTCGGGCAGGCGCACGTCGTCGAAGAACAGCGCCGAGGTCACCGAGGCGCGCAGGCTCATCTTGTGCGCGATGTCCTGGGTGCCGAAGCCCGGGGTGCCGGCCTCGACCAGGAAACCCTGGATGCCATCGTCGGTCTGCGCCCACACGATCGCCACGTCGGCGATGCTGCCGTTGGTGATCCACATCTTGCTGCCGCTCAGGCGCCAACCATCGCCGTCGCGCACCGCACGGGTCTGCATCGCCGCCGGGTCGGAGCCGCCCTGGGACTCGGTCAGGCCGAAGCAGCCGATCGCCGTGCCGGCGGCCATCGCCGGCAGCCAGCGCTGGCGTTGCGCGTCGCTGCCGTAGGCATGGATCGGGTACATGCACAGCGAGGACTGCACGCTGACGAAGCTGCGCAGGCCGCTGTCGCCGCGCTCCAGTTCCTGGCAGATCAGGCCGTAGCAGACCGCGTTGAGGCCGCCACCGCCTTGCCCGGCGGGCAGGCTGGCGCCGAGCAGCCCCAGTTGCGCCAGTTCCGGCACCAGTTCGCGCGGGAATCGCGCCTGGTCGAAGGCCTCGCCGATCACCGGCAACACCTTGGCATCGACGAAGCGCGCCACCGCCTGCTGGATCGCGCGCTCCTCCTCGCTGAGCAGCGCGGCTACGTTGAACAGGTCGTCGCAAGGCAGGGGCATGACGGCATCCACGGCGAAAACCGCATTGTATCGGCCCCGCCCGCGCCGCCGCCCGCAGATAGACGAAGGCCGACGCAAGCGCCGGCCTTCGGAGGTGCAACCGCGCTGCGACTCAGCGCTGGCTGACGGCGACGTCGCCGGCCGAGGCGGTCTGGGTGACCAGGCGGCCGTCCAGCACCGGCAGGCGGTCGCTGTTCGGGCGGTCGTCCATGCGCACGGTCTTTTCCTGGCCGTCGTAACGGTAGGTCACGTCATAGCCCTTGACCACGTCCTGCGTGCCCATGGCGATGCGGCTGCCCGGCTTGCTGTCCATGCGCATGGTGCCGGTGGTGCCGTCGTCGTTGCGGTAGGTCACGTTGTAGCCGGTGATGGTCGAGGACTGCGCGGTGCTGTTCTCGGTGTGGCACTGGCGCTCGGTACGGTCGACCACGCGGCCGCCTACATGGTTCTGGTCGATGCGGTTGCCGATGAAGCCACCGGCCACCGCGCCGGCCGCAGTCGCGGCCTTGCGGCCGTTGCCATGGCCGATCTGGTTGCCGAGCAGGCCGCCGACCACCGCGCCGACCACGGTGCCGCCGACATTGCCGTCGCGCTCGGGCAGGCGCTCCTGCACCACCACGTCATTGCACACCTGGCGCGGCGTGGTGGTGGTGGAGGTCTGGCGCAGCGGCTCGGTGCCGATCACCTCGGCGTAGCGCTGCTGCTTCTGGGTGATCGGGTCAACCCGGACCACGTCGGCGTACTCGAGCTTGCCGCCGACGCTGTTGTCCATCGCGCTGTCGCCGCGGGTATTGTCCAGGGCCGGGCGCACGTCGCCGCTGGCGACGTCCACGGGTTTGTCGCGATTGTTCATGAAGGCCGCGGTGGCGACGCCGCCGACCAGCAAGGCGCCAGCCGCGACCAGAACGGTTGTCGTAGTGCTTTTCATGTGTGCTCTCCTGCGGGCTGACCGCGTTGTCTACGGTGCTGTGATTACCATGCCGAAGCTGAACCGATCCGCTCCCTATTCAGTAACGCGGCGTACACGCAACTGGTAACGCCCCCGGAACGTCGCCATATCAAAGCTGTTAGCGTTTCCACCGCTGCCCCGGAGCACCTGACATGTCCAACCCGATCGTCTATCCGCTGCTGCGCTGGGCGGGCAAATTGCGCTACCCGACGCTGTTCAAGATCACCGCCGGGCTGTTCGTGCTGAGCGTGCTGCTGCCCGATCCGGTGCCCTTCATCGACGAGATCGTGTTCGGCCTGGGCACCCTGCTGCTGGCCAACTGGAAGACCCGCACCCCGGCGCCGGCCACCGAGCCGCTGAACTCGACCGCGCAACGCGCGCGCCGCTGAGCGCCGATGCCGTTGATCGACAGCCACTGCCACCTGGACGCGGAGGAGTTCGATCCGGACCGCGACGCGGTGATCGCGCGCGCGCAGGCGGCGGGCGTGCAGGCGCAGGTGGTGCCGGCGGTGACCGCGGCGTCCTGGGCGAAGCTGCGTGCGGTCTGCGCGGCCGCGCCCGGCCTGTATCCGGCGTATGGCCTGCATCCGCTGTTCCTGAACCAGCACCGGCCCGAGCACCTGCCCTTGCTCGGCGAGTGGATCGAACGCGAGCGTCCCTGCGCGATCGGCGAATGCGGCCTGGACTTCTTCGTCGAAGGCTTGGACGAAGCCGAGCAGCAGCGCTACTTCACCGGCCAGCTGCAACTGGCACGCGAGTTCGACCTGCCGGTGATCGTGCATGCGCGGCGCGCGGTGGACGCGGTGATCCTGGCGATCCGCAAGGTCGGGCGCCTGCGTGGCGTGGTGCACAGTTTCGCCGGCAGCGCCGAGCAGGCGGCACAGTTGCGGTCGCTGGATTTCCTGATCGGCCTGGGCGGGCCGGTCACCTACGCACGGGCGCAGCGCCTGCGCCGGCTCGCCGCCACGGTGCCGTTGCAACAGCTGCTGCTGGAAACCGATGCGCCGGACCAGCCCGATGCCGCGATCCGCGGCCAGCGCAACGAACCGGCACGGCTGCGCACGGTGCTGGACACCATCGCCGAGTTGCGCGACGCACCTGCCGCCTCCATCGCCGCGCAGACCACGGCCAACGCGCGGCGGCTGTTCGGCCTGCCCGACGTGCTTCCCGACACAGCCGCGCCGGGCTGACGCAGGGCTGTCCCGCAGACACAGCGCACACCGCTCGCCGGCGTGGCGGCGCCCCGCGGAAGCGCCGCTCGGCACGCAGGCACGCTGGCCAACGCGCAGCTCCACGCTGCAGCAATCCGCGCGAACGTCGCTTGCCGCGCATCTTTCGTACGAAACTGTGAACTGGGCTACCGGATCACGGTCTTTCGACAGGGTTTCCGCCTGCTGGCTTCTGCTACTGTGCACCGCGCTGAACGGCGACCGGATCTTTTGTCCGCCAGGCACCGGAGTGTGAACCCGTTCGCTCTCAGCAAAAGGCTCGGCGGCCGGCTCGATGGCACGCGTTCTGGCAGATCGGATCATCCTGGCGTGAAACAACCGGCAAGCCGTATCCCCTACCCGCTTCTCCACAGCGCGCGGCGCACGCGTGCGATCGCCTCCTCCGCGGCCGCCCCGGCGCGAGCGGAGCCATCGCGCATGCGAGCGCCACGACGATGAAAAGCGCCGCGAGTTCGGAGAAACACGTCTCCAACGGCGAAAGCTGGGTCTCCCTGAAATTCCGCGACAGCAATCGCAGCCGCAAGATGCGCAGCACCCTGACCCTGGCCGGGGTCTCGTGCACCACGCTCGGCGCCTTGTGGACCGTGTGCTACCTGTACTACGGCCGGCCGGAACTGGCGCTCGCCTTCGTCGGGCTCACGGCGGTCGGCCTGCTCGCGCTGTGCCGCCGCCGCCATTGCGACGAGGCTTCGTTGTCGCTGGTGGCGCATGGCGTGTTCGTGGTGGTGCTGGTGATCTCGTTCATCGATGCGCCGATCGGCACGGTGCCGCGCTCGGTGCACACCTTCTTCCTACCGCTGGCGGCCGGCGCGCTGTTCGTGTTCGACCGCAGCCGCCGCTACCGCGCGCTGGTGTTCCCGCTGGCGTGCCTGGGCGCCTTCGTCGCGTTCGGTTCGGGAGAACTGGACTGGCTGGCGCCGGCGTCCTCGCCACCGCTGGGGATGCGCCGGCTCGGCGCGATCTCCAACATGGCCTGCGCGGCCGGCCTGCTCGCGGCGATCCTGCACATCTACCGCAACGACGTGAACGCGCGCATTTCGCTGGAGCGGGAACTGGCGCGCGCAGTCGGCAACGGCGAGATCGAGGTGCTGTACCAGCCGCAGGTGAGCGCGAACGGCAGCATGCTCGGCGCCGAGGCGCTGGTGCGCTGGCGCCATCCCAGCGGCAAGCTGCTGACCCCGGACAAATTCATCCCGCTGGCCGAAGAGAGCCAGCTGATCCGGGACGTGGGACTGGAAGTGCTGCGTCAGGCCTGCAGCACGCTGCGGCGCTGGTCGCACGAGCAGGATCTGCGTGCGCTGGTGGTTGCGGTGAACGTCAGCCCGGTACAGCTGCTCGATCCCAACTTCGTGGCGTCGGTGAAGCAGGTGATCACCAGCGAGGGGGTGGCGCCGGCGTCGCTGGAATTCGAGCTGACCGAATCGGCGCTGTACGTGGATACCGCCGGGGTGCGCGCCAAGATGCACGAACTCAAGGCGTTCGGCATCGGCTGGGCGCTGGACGATTTCGGCACCGGCTTCTCGTCGCTGGCCATGCTCAGGACGCTGCCGGTCACCAAGCTCAAGATCGACCGGCAGTTCGTCAACGACGCCAAGGCCGATGAGTCCTCGCGGCGCCTGCTGGCCAAGATCGTGGAGATCTCGGAGGTGATGGGCATGGTCGCGCTCGCCGAAGGCATCGAGGATGCGCAGCAGTGCGAGATGCTTTCGGCGATGGGTTGCCGGCACTTTCAGGGCTTCCTGTTCGGACGGCCGCAGCCGGCGCACGACCTGGAACGGCTGGCATTCCTGCAGGCCGGCACCGAGCGCAACCTGATGAGCGGCGCGGCCACGCGCGCCCCGGACGCGCCGCCGCCGTCCAGCGCGCGCTAGGCGGCCGCCGCCTCGCGCGCCACCGCGCGCTTCAACAGCATCTCCAGCGCCTTGCCGACCGCGGCGAAGGCGAACGCACCGGTAATGTGGGTGGCCGCGCCCAGCCCGGCACCGCAGTCCAGGTTCAAGGCCGCATCCGGCCCCAGCACCGGCCGCAGTCCGCAGACGCTGCCATCGGCCTGCGGATAGCGCACGTTCTCCAGCGAGTACACCGCCGGCACGCCGAAATAGCGCTGCGGGTTCTTGGGGAAATTGAACTCGCTGCGCAGCTTCTTGCGGATCAGCGCCAGCATGGCGTCGTGCTCGGTGCGCGACACGTCGCGGATCCGCACCAGGGTCGGATCGGTGCGCCCGCCGGCCGAGCCCACGGTCAGCAGCGGCAGCTTGCGCCGCCGGCACCAGGCGATGGTCTCGACCTTGACCCGAAAGCTGTCGCAGGCATCGATCACCAGGTCGAAGCCGGCATCAAGCAACTCGGCGATGTTGGTCGGGGTGAGGAAAGCCTCGACCGCCACCGCCTCGATCTGCGGATTGATCGCCACGCAGCGCTCGGCCATCGCCACCGCCTTGTTGCGCCCGTACTGACCGGCCAGTGCCGGCAGTTGCCGGTTGGTGTTGGACACGCAGATGTCGTCGGCGTCGATCAGGGTCAGATGCCCGACGGCCGAGCGCGCCAGCGCCTCGACCACCCACGAGCCGACCCCGCCCATGCCCACCACCGCCACCCGGCACTGCGCCAGCCGCGCGATCGTGCCTTGCCCGTAGAGCCGGTCGATGCCGGCGAAGCGTTCGCGCCATTGTTCGTTCATCCGCGCATTTTAGGGGATTGCCTGGGGAGCCGGGATTGGGGACTGGGGATTCGCGGCGTGGCTTGGCGGCCCGCGCGCGACGCGTCGCCGCAGGCGTACCATCGGCACTTCATCCCGCCGTGTATGCCACCCATGGCCAAGCCGCCCCCGCCCGCTTCCGCGTCCCGCTATCTGTTCGTGTTGCTGGCCGGGCTGCTGCTCGGCCTGGTGCTGACGGTGATGGCGCTGCGCGCGGTGCAGGCGCGGCAGGATCCGTTCCCGCGCAGCCTGATGCAGGTGATGGGCAAGCAACTGGCGCTGCTCGAACGCGACACCGCGCACCGGCAATGCAGCGGCGCGGGTCCGCAGGCGCGGCTGCGCACGCTGCGCCTGCTCGGCGACGAACTGGGCACGGCGTTTCCCGACCTGGCCGACGACAGCCGCTTCCGCGAGCACGTCGATGCGCTGCGCGCCGGTGTGGACGCGGCGCTGGCACAGCCGCCGGCCGACTGCGCCGCGCTGGCGCAGGCGCGCCAGCAGATCGACGAACGCTGCGACGCCTGCCACCGCGATTTCCGCTGAGCGTTCGCTGAGAGCCGCACCGAGCTTGCTGCAGGGGTTTCGCTGACGGACCGACGCAGGCCTCGCTGCGGTGGCGGCGTGGCAACGCCGCGCACGTGCCAGTGCGCGTCTCGATGAATTGCCGCTGACGCGAGCCGGCGCGAGGCTGAACGGCACCTGCCAGGGTTGGCGTTGCATTCACGCAGGGGTGGACAGGATGCGTGCGAACGCGGCGCTGCCGCCGCGCTCCATCACTGTCGAGGAGAGCACCCATGAAGATTCAACTGATGGCCACCGCTGCCGTGGCGACCCTGGCGCTGGCAGGCTGCGCCACGTCCCCGGGCTATGGCGGCGGTTACGGCGGCGGCTACAGCCAGCCGGCGCGCGGCGGTTACACCCAGACCCGCTGCGCCGACTGCGGCATCGTCACCCGCATCGACACCGTACCGTCCGGCCGCACCGCGCCGTCGGCCACGGGCGCGATCCTGGGCGGCATCGTCGGCGCGGTCGCCGGCCACGAGATTTCCGACCACACCGGCGGCAGCAAGGGCAACCAGAACGTGTCGGCGGTGGCCGGCGCGGCGGCTGGCGCACTCGCCGGCAACCAGATCCAGAAGAACGTCACCAGCGACACCTACGACGTGCATGTGCAGATGGACGACGGCCGGGTGATCGTGGTCAACCAGCGCGACCTGGCCGGTGTGCGCGAGAACACCTATGTGCGCGTGGTCAACGGGCGCGTCGTGCCGCGCTGATCGGCCTCGGCGACCTGCCCCGAAACGCAAAAAGGCCCGCAGTGCGGGCCTTTTTGCTGCGCGCGACGCGGCGCGCGACAACGCCTCAGAGCGGCTGCACCGCGTCGGCCTGCAGGCCCTTCTGGCCCTGCACCACGGTGAAGCTGACCTTCTGGCCTTCCTTCAGGCTCTTGAAGCCCTGGGTCTGGATCGCCCGGAAGTGCACGAACACGTCCTCGCCGTTTTCGCGGCTGATGAAACCGAAACCCTTGGCATCGTTGAACCAC
>NZ_NSGT01000056.1:0-37001 GCF_009192905.1 Xanthomonas sp. LMG 12459 | reverse complement strand
AATTGATGACAACCCCTAGGGGAACTCTGAAAAACGCACTACAGACACGCGGAACTACCCGCCCACGTTGATGAGTGATCCATACAAATGACGCAATTCACAGAGCCGTTGCAAGTGACGCTGGTTGTGCTAGAACAGAACTGCTGGCATCGCCAGCGCTGATCGCCGCCCAAGTTGGGCGGCGGCGGTACCTTTAACCATTGGTTAGTAAGATGGATACGAATGAAACAGCCTCCTACACACCCAGCACCATAACCAGTATCACGAGGTTCGGAATCACGACTTTCAACGCGGCATTCGGCCAATGCGTTGATCGCAAGCACCCAGTCATGAGCTGGGCACAAATCTCTGACAACCCAGCGGAGCTGGAGACAACCAGGAGTCATATGGCGACGTGTCTAGCTTCCCTGCAAGGGGAAATGAACACGGGCCACCCCGTGGACGGGCCAACTGACCCTGAGATCGATTACCATCAAACCTGCTTGGACGGCCTACAAGAGCGCATCCGATCCGCTGAGAGCCCCAAAGACTTGGCCCAAGCGGCTGATGACCACCGTGACTCCATAGACGCTGCTGCCAACATGTGGATTGCACGCAAGTACGGCAGAGAAGGCGGTCAGTCCTATAGATGATCCGGTCGGGCTCTTGAGAATTCGACAAAGGTCGCGTCGCTAGCGGCGCGCCCTTTTTTTTCTTTGCGCACGATGCCAGGCAATAGCAAACGGCCCGCCACACTGACCGTAAGAGCTCCCGCCCTCTTGGCGTCATAAAAGACGCCGTGGGCAAGCTCACGTTCTGTGCCCGACCCTACGCACGACATCCAGCTCAAGAATCACCGCTGCGCAGACATCAGGCTCGCCCATCGGCCACGCAAACCCGCCACGACAGCAAATACTTCAATCCGACCCCGCACCCCGGGCAGACGTGTGCCGCCTGGCAAAGCGAATCGGCCGCACAATGCCGTAAGCCGTCGAGCGGTGGTCATCGAGCAAAGAACCAGCCCATGAACTCCTCGGCGACGTCGGGCGTGAGCTCGAGGACGGCCTCCGCGACCGCATGCTGCCCCTCCGCTGCGGCGACGGCGGCTAGAGCGCAGGCAAGAAACTCCGGATCCCAGGCGCAAGAGGACGCAGCCGCGACCAAGGAAGGAAGTTGAGCCAGGGCATGCAGGTAAGCGGCCCGAAGATCCTCGGGGATCTCGGCCTGGCTTTTCGCGCGGCAGATCTCCACCCAGGCAGGGAACTGAAAGTATCCGTTATCCGCTTTGTCGGGTGCGCGTGCCAATGCATTGACGACATGCGGCACAGCCGCGAAGGAAGCCGAATAGACGTCGCCTTGATGCGCAAGGGCACTCCACAGGGTGAACCACGGCTCCGATCCGTCGCTGAATGAAGGTACCGTCTGTAGCTGGCCCAACAGCGCGGGAATATCGCCGGCTGCGCCGTATGCGTGCTGCAGGTCGGACCAGCGCGGGCTTTCAAGACTCAGCACGGTGCTTACTCAGGAAACTGATTGAGCTTTGAAGGTCAGATAACAGTAGAGGAAAGTGCACACGGATGCCTGTTCCTCGAGGAAAGTGCACTCTGACCTCTATTCCTGCTTTCACAACGTCAACCGATGTCTATAAGCGAGCCAGACTCTGACTTGGTTGGCTCGTCAACCTTTTTCTCCAGAAGCCTAGCACGTCGCTTCTTCCCAAAACGATCAGCTATGCCCGCCATTAGCAGACCGATGACTCCACATAGGGCAAATACGGGCACACTCCAAAGATATCTATGCAGATCTTTCCCAGCAAGGAGCAAACAAAAAAGATGAACAAAGATGGAAAATACGCTACCAGCAACAAGAGCACCCGGTACAGATTTTTTGAGGTCCAACTTCTTAAATGGCTCTCCAATCACATCTGATGCAAGAAAAGACGCCGTTAGTACCAATAAAACTGGCGCCCCCAGAGCACCAACGATAAAAATTATTTTCGTCAGCGCCAAGTTG
This sequence comes from Xanthomonas sp. LMG 12459, assembly GCF_009192905.1. Classification (NCBI taxonomy): domain Bacteria; kingdom Pseudomonadati; phylum Pseudomonadota; class Gammaproteobacteria; order Lysobacterales; family Lysobacteraceae; genus Xanthomonas; species Xanthomonas sp. LMG 12459. The sequence goes on along the minus strand of NZ_NSGT01000056.1, from coordinate 35,009 downwards.
ACGAACAGCTGTGGACGAATAATGACAAACGCTGCCGCGGGCCCAGAAAAGATCCCGCAGGCCACCGCTAGATAGGCAATCCCCCTTAGCCCCTCAAATCTTCTCAAAAGAGCGATATTGATTTCCAACTGCGTTCCCCTCAGATACGTTTGGCACTCAAGCTCACAGCCGACTATGAAAAGCTTCTTTATTCAGGGGATCATAAATCATCAAAGTGCGCTCTGACCGCTATTTCACTCTCAGCCGCGACCAAGAAGGGAAGTTGAGCCAAGGCATGCATGTAAGCGGCCTGAAGATCCTCGGGGTTTTGCGCGGCAAATCTCGACCCAGGCGGGAACTGGAAGTACCCGTGATCCGCCTTGTCGGGTGCCCGCGCCAGCGCAAGGATGACATACGGCACGGCCGCGAAGGAAGCCGAATAAACGTCGCCCTGATGCGCAAGCGCGCTCCACAAGGTGAGCTACGGCTCCGATCCATCCATGGATGAAGGCATCGTCTGCAGCTGCCCCAACAGCGAGGGGATGTCGCCGGCTGCGCCATATGCGTGCCGCAGCTCGGACCAGCGCGGACTTTCGAGACTGAACACAGTGCTTCGTTCGGCAGTTGACTGAGCTTTGAAGGGCAGATAACAGTAGAGGAAAGTACAACTGACGCCTGTTCGTCGAAGAAAGTGCACTCTACCCCCTGTTTCTATCCAGCGCTTATCGCGCATTGCTTGATGATGTCCTAAGCGATGAACTGCTCGCCGACATCCGCATTCACCCCCAGCAACAACGGGCCCTCGGCCACGATGCGTTTCGCAGCATGGGTGAGGCCAAGACCCGCCGCTTCGCGGGTGTCAGGCCGGCTCATCGGCCACGCAAATCAAGCGCGGCCATCAAGTAAGTCAACCTGACCCCGTTACTCGTTCGCTGGTGTAGCGCCCTTGGAATACGTCGATGGGCTTCCCAGCCCACTGGGTTACCTCGGCATTCAGTGCGCGGTACTCGTAGCTGCTACGTTTGTACGCGCACGTCCTTCCCATCCGATAAACGTATGCGCCGCCTGCGCCGTACACTGGACTCGGCATAGCCGCTATTCAACACGGCCGCCGGCTTGGCACCCCATCGGCCACGCAAATCCAACACAGCCATCAAGTAAGTCAACGTGACCCCGTTACTGTCATTTCTAGATGCTAGCAAGCGGCATCATGCCCTCAACAGGCTCTCTCCAAGTCAAAATATTTCGCTCCTAGCCCGCATTGAGCTATCAACCAGCGATTGAATTTCAAACTTGGCTTTTCTCAATGAATTCTTATCAAATAATCTGAAGTCATGAGCTTCTAAAAAAGAAACAATCCGCCCTAGCTCATCCTCAACCCCATCCCAGTCGGACTTGGATTTTCTTTCAGAGAAAACGCCATGTGGACCTGCTACGATTCCGAAGTCTGGATTTTTATCACGACCATAATTATGGCGAAGCTCGCGAATAGACTTCGATGCAATAGTGCCAAACTTAACAGGCACATCTAGAGCAACTGCAGCTTCGTGCTTCAAAATATAGAACTCCTTATTTGCATTGAAATGAAGAATAAACCTCGGCACAAATCCTTTGATGCCATATCTTGTATTTAAGCTCTCCTCAAAATCATCAGAGAGAGGAATTCGGCCGGCCGTTGATTTGGTTGTAACACACTCATAACAGACCAGGAATTCAATTATATCCTCTCGCAAATCGGGCTCTATAGATGAAGGGATGGCTTCAGAATAAGTAGCGTAACGCTCCAGCAACTTGTCGAGGGCAGGTATCGTTACTGATTTTGCAAAAAGTATGGGATCCGCCTCGTTAACCAGTATCAAGAAATTAAAGTTCGACGGTGCTCGAACTCCAAAAGCGCTACTGTAAATTGCAGCCTCTTTCGATTCAGGATAGTCTCTGAGTAGAAATTCACATAGAAAATAATCAAGAAGCGACTTATGAGCCCATCTCACCCGGACCCCATCCTTCAGAAATATAGGTACCGAATTAAGAACATCATGGAGGAAGTCTTCAGGTCCGAAAGTTAGGTCGGGACAGAGTGAAGAAGAGATTTTTTTCGCCATATCCATGAATTTATCTATACTAATCTCCACCTCACCGGACTGCCTAAAGAGCTTGGCCAAAGCACGCACCGCGCGGTGAAAATCATCGTGATGAAGGCCAGTTCGCTTCTCACGGACATACCCGGTCTCCTTACTTAGATCATGAGCCTCGTATAACGCATCAAAAACCTGCCTATAGAAAACCCCCCTCTTAACTGGCACCACTGATTTAAACTCAAAAGCACGAAAAAGGAGCGAGGTGAGAAGGGGGTTTTTCAAAAAGCTACTAACTGACTCATCATGACGAGCTTTTAGTTCCTCTAGAAGAGCACGAGCACGCTCCTCTATACCAAATGCTTGCCCGTACTTAGTAATAAGCTGACTAGCTTCAACCTTAGTCAGCTCCTTAATCTGAAATACGGTAAAATCGGCGTACTCACCAAATGGAAGCTCAGGGCGGCTGGTTATCAGAAAATTGGAACTCGGAGCCCGGTCGATAAAATCCCTAACTCCCCTTGCCACCCAAAGCTTGTTTTTATCTGAAACTTCGTCAAATCCATCAAATATAAACAAGAGGGGCTGTGTTCTTAGAAATTCACGCAGAATATCTAGATTTGAAAACTTAATCCCAAACTGGGAAAGAATCAGATCTTCAACGCCAATCTTGTCTGTTAGCCGCCTTAAATCGATAAGCAATGGCAAAAATCTTTTTTCCTCTAAAGATTTCAAATAAATAACTTTAGATATGGTTGACTTTCCCATTCCAGCAACATCAACTATCAATATCTTTTTTGTTTTTGAGAAAATCTTAGTAGGGAAGGATTCGACGACCACACCTTCACGCTTACCTTTACTTTCCAAAGTTAAAGGAATATAGATTGAAGCAATATCCACAGCCTCACGAGGGAAGGCAACGGTCGTCACCCTAGAATGACGACGTGCTAGCACAGTTGTTTGAGCCACTATTGCAGATGCCACTTCCTTCCAAGCACGCTCGTCTGCAACACTCGTCTTTCGCTTATCGCTCCATGCCTTCAGCAGCCCACTCATCCACGTCGCAGCCACCTTCCCAGCACCAACCGCGAGCGCATCTACACTCATCGCTTTATCCTTTAGAATAAGTTTTCATCATTTTATACGCTGACCAAATAAACCCGTAGACAAAAAAAAGGCGGCCATAGGCCGCCTTTTACTGCAATTAAATATCAAACCCCAACCGGATTAGCCTTCTCAGGATCAATCTTGTACTGCTTGATCGCCCGAGCCACATCCTTCCCAGTCATCTTCCCGTCCTTCGCCAACGCCGCAATCGCAGCATGCGCGATGTAGTACCGATCGACCTCAAAGAACCGACGCAGATTGGCACGCGTGTCAGACCGACCGAAACCATCGGTACCCAGCACGGTGTAGTGCATCGGCACGAAGGCGCGGATCTGGTCGGCGAAGGCGCGCACGTAGTCGGTGGCGGCGATGGCCGGGCCCTGGCGGCCTTCCAGCAACTGAGTGACGAACGGCTTGCGCTGTTCGCCTTCCGGGTGCAGGCGGTTCCAGCGCTCGGCGTCGAAGCCGTCGCGGCGCAGTTCGTTGAAGCTGGGGCAGGACCAGATGTCGGCGGTGACGCCGAAGTCCTTGTCCAGCAGTTCCGCCGCGGCGATGGCCTCGCGCAGGATGGTGCCCGAGCCCAGCAGCTGCACGCGCAGTTCGCCCTTCTTGGGCTTGCCGGCGTCCTTGAGCAGGTACATGCCCTTGATGATGCCGTCTTCCGCGCCCGCCGGCATTTCCGGGTGGGCGTAGTTCTCGTTCATCAGGGTGATGTAGTAATACTCGTCCACCTGCTCCTGCATCATCCGCTGGATGCCGTACTGCATGACCACGGTGACTTCGTAGCCGAAGGTGGGGTCGTAGCTGCGCACGTTCGGGATGGAGCCGGCGATGACCTGGCTGAAGCCGTCTTCGTGCTGCAGGCCTTCACCATTCAACGTGGTGCGGCCGGCGGTGCCGCCGAGCAGGAAGCCGCGGGTGCGCATGTCCGCCGCCTGCCAGGCGATGTCGCCCACGCGCTGGAAGCCGAACATGGAGTAGTAGATGTAGAACGGCAGCATCGGCACGTTGCTGACCGAGTAGCTGGTGCCGGCGGCCAGCCACGAGGAGATCGCGCCCGGCTCACTGATGCCCTGCTGCAGCACCTGGCCGGACTGGTCTTCGCGGTAGAACATCAGCTGGTCGGCGTCCACCGGCTTGTACTTCTGGCCGAACGGGGCGTAGATGCCGATCTGCCGGAACATGCCTTCCATGCCGAAAGTGCGCGCTTCGTCGGCCACGATCGGCACGATGCGCGGGCCCAGTTCCTTGTCGCGCAGGGCGATGTTGAGGCTCTGCACGAAGGCCATGGTGGTGGAGTAGGTGCGCTCGCCGCTGTCCTTGAGCAGGCGCTCGAACTTGTCCAGGCCCGGGGCCGGGATGGACAGGTCGGCCTTGCGGCGGCGCTGCGGCAGGTAGCCGCCGAGGGAGGCGCGGCGCTCCTGCAGGTACTGCACTTCCGGCGAGTCCGGGCCGGGGTGGTAGAACGGCACCTGCTCGGCGTCGGCCAGCTGCTTGTCGCTGAGCGGGATGTTGAAGCGGTCGCGGAACGCGCGCACGGCGTCATCGTCCAGCTTCTTGGTCTGGTGGGTGGGGTTCAGCGCCTCGCCGGCCGAGCCCATGCCGTAACCCTTGACGGTCTTGGCCAGGATCACGGTGGGCATGCCCTTGGTGTTCACCGCCTGGTGGTAGGCGGCGTAGACCTTGTGCGGATCGTGGCCGCCGCGGTTCAGGCGCCAGATGTCGTCGTCGGACAGGCCGGCGACCATGGCCGCGGTCTCCGGGTACTTGCCGAAGAAGTTGGCGCGGGTATAGGCGCCGCCGAAGGCCTTGCAGTTCTGGTACTCGCCGTCGACGGTTTCCATCATCAGCTTCTTGAGGACGCCGTTGGTGTCCTTAGCCAGCAGGGCGTCCCAGTAGCCGCCCCACAGCAGCTTGATGACGTTCCAGCCGCCGCCGCGGAACACGCCTTCCAGTTCCTGGATGATCTTGCCGTTGCCGCGCACCGGGCCGTCCAGGCGCTGCAGGTTGCAGTTGACCACGAAGATCAGGTTGTCCAGGCCTTCGCGGCCGGCCAGGGCGATGGCGCCCAGGGTCTCGGGCTCGTCGCTCTCGCCGTCGCCGATGAAGCACCACACCTTGCGGTCGGACTTCTCGATCAGGCCGCGGTGCTCCAGGTACTTCATGAACTGCGCCTGGTAGATGGCGCTGAGCGGGCCCAGGCCCATCGACACGGTGGGGGTCTGCCAGAAGTCCGGCATCAGCCACGGGTGCGGATAGGAGGAGATGCCCTGCCCGTCCACTTCCATGCGGAAGTTGTTGAGCTGGTCTTCGCTGATGCGGCCTTCCAGGAAGGCGCGGGCGTAGATGCCGGGGGAGCTGTGGCCCTGGATGTACAGCAGGTCGCCGGGATGCTTGTCCGAGGGCGCGCGCCAGAAGTGGTTGAAGCCCACGTCGTACAGGGTGGCGCTGGAGGCGAAGGAGGCGATGTGGCCGCCCAGGTCGCCCGGCTTGCGGTTGGCGCGGACCACGGTGGCCATGGCGTTCCAGCGGATGATCGAGCGGATCTTCCACTCGATGGCCGCGTCGCCCGGGCTCTTGGCCTCGTTGGCGGGGGCGATGGTGTTGACGTACTCGGTGGTCGGCGAGAACGGCAGGTAGGCGCCGGAACGACGGGTCAGCTCGACCATGTCCTCCAGCAGCTGATGCGCGCGCTCGGGGCCTGCGACATCGATGACGGCCTTGAGCGATTCGATCCACTCCTGGGTTTCAGTGGGGTTCGGATCGTTCTGCAGCACCTCGTTCAACCAGTTCATAACGCTCCCGTAGGTCGCACGCACGCGCGCGATGGCATGTGTTTTCTCGAAGCCTGCAAGTGTAGCGCAACCGCCTCTCAGGACCTCGTACGCCAGCGTATGGAACGGACTGTCACATTGGCCCGGGACACGCGGCGGGACAGTGCGGGCAGCCGCTGCGCCGAGCGGCCGCGGCTGCGCTTATGATCGGACTCCAGGCCCCCGAGGAGCGCCGCCATCGCCCTTGCCTCGTCAGCGCAGGACGCCTCCGCGGTCGCCTGGCGGCACAGCCTGCGCACGCGGCTGCTGCTGTGGGGCAGCCTGCTGCAGGTGGCGCTGCTGCTGGGCCTGGCCCTGCTGTTCTACGTGGGCGCGCGCGAGGTGATGGTGCGCAACGCCCGCGAGGAGGTGGCCGGGCTGACCCAGCAGACCGCGCGCAGCCTGGATGCCACGCTGGGCTCGGTGCAGGTGAGCGGGCGCACCCTGGCCGCCGCCGCGAGCGGGCTGGGCCGGCAGCCGTTCAACCTGCGCAACCTGCTGCAGGCCACGCTGCAGGGCGACCCGGACATCGCCGGCGCCTTGCTGGTGATCGAGCCCGGCGCGCTGAAGGACGACGGCCGCGGTTTCGCCTGGCACCTGCGGCGCACCGCTACCGGGGTGCTGGAACAGCCGGTGGAGGCGCTGGGCTTCGACGCGCGCAGCATGCCCTGGTACCAGCGCACCCTGGCCGCGCCGGCGCCGTGGTGGTCCGAGCCGTACAGCGACGCCAGCACCGGCGGCGCCTACCTGACCACCTACAACCTGCCGCTGCGCCTGCCCGGTGACGGGCCGCAGGCGCCGGCGATCGGCATGGTCAGCGTGGACGTGCCGCTGCAGCGGCTGCAGGCCATCGTCGCCGAACTGCCGGCCAACAGCGGGCTGCAGCCGATGCTGCTGTCGCCGGACGGGCTGTTCGTGCTGCACCCGGACCCGGCGCTGCGCTTCCGCCGCACCCTGGAGGCGCACGTGGCGCGGGCGCGGCCGGACCTGTCGCCGCTGGCGCAGGCGGCCGACACCCACAGGCCGGTGCGCTTCGAGCACACCGCGCCGGACGGCACCCGCTACCTCACCCAGAGCGCGGCGGTGGGCGACACCGGCTGGACCTTCGCGCTGAGCGTGTCGGAGGACTACATCCTGGCCGGGCTGGACCGCATCGTGCTGTGGGGCGCGCTGGCCGGTGCCGCCGCGCTGGCGCTGTGGCTGTGGCTGCTGCACCGCTACACGGTGCGGCTGGTGCGGCCGATCGAGGACCTGACCGACTCGGCGCTGCATTTCAGCCAGGGCGCGTTCGACTACCCGCTGCGCCACGTCGAACGCGCGGACGAAGTGGGGGTGATGGCGCGCGCCTTCGACAGCGCGCGCGGCTCGATCAAGCGCCAGTTGGAGGAGATCGCCACGCTGGCGCAGGCGCGGCAACGCATGCAGAGCGAGCTGTCGATCGCGCGCGACATCCAGCAGGCGATGCTGCCGGGTGGGCGCACCTTCGACAGCGCCCACAAGCATCTGGAGACCTATGCGCTGCTGGAACCGGCGGAGATGGTCGGCGGCGATTTCTACCAGTTCTTCGAGACCGAGCCGGGGCTGCTGTGGTTCGTGGTCGGCGACGTGTCCGACAAGGGCGTGCCCGCGGCGCTGTTCATGGCGCGGGCAATGACCGTGCTGGAGATCGCCGCGCGCCGGCACACGCGCCCGGACGCGATCCTGATCGCGGCCTCGCAGCGTCTGGTGGAAGGCAACGAGCCGTGCATGTTCGCCACCGTGCTGTGCGGGCTGATCGACGTGCACAGCGGCGACTACTGGCTGTCCAGCGCAGGCCACGAGCCGCCGTTGCTGCTCGGCGCCGATGGCCGCGCGGCGCTGCTGCCGCTGGAATCCGGCCCGCCGCTGGGGCTGGAGCCGCAATCGCGCTACCCGGTGGTGCATGGGCGGCTGGCCGCCGGCGCCACCCTGCTCAGCTACACCGACGGCATCACCGAGGCCATGGATGCGCAGGACCGGCCCTACGGCGAGGAGCGGCTGCTGGCGGCGCTGCAGCCCGGCGCCGACGCGCAGGCGCAGTGCGCCGCGGTGCTGGCCGACGTGCAGGCGTTCACCGCACCGGCACCGCAGTCCGACGACATTACGCTCCTGGCGATCCGGCTGCGCCAGGATCCGGCACGGGAGGCGACGCGATGATGCTGCGATGGCAGATGGAACCGGCAATCGACGCACTGGCGCAGTTGAGCGACAGCGTGGAGGCGGCGCTACGGCGCCACGGCGTAAGCGGCGAGCAGGTGAGCCGCACCCGGCTGATCGTCGAGGAGTTGGCGTGCAACACCCTCGAACACGGCCACCTGCGCCGTGAGCCGCTGCCGGTGGACGTGATCGTGCATCTGCTGCACGACGCGCTGGTGCTGGAATTCCACGACAGCGGCCCGGCCTTCGACCCGCGCGACGCGCCGGTGCCGGACCTGGACGCGGACATCGCCGAACGCCCGATCGGCGGCCTCGGCCTGCACCTGGTGCAGCAACTGGCCGATCGCCTGGACTACCGCCACGACGCCGGCCGTAATGTCGTGCGCATCGTGTTGCTGCAACCTGCCGATCCCCCTCTTCAGGAGTCGCCCGCATGACCACGTTGAGCCTGCAGATCGACCCGGCGCAGGACAAGCGCCAACGCCTCACCCTGAGCGGGCGCCTGGACACCCACACCTACCAGGCCCTGGACGAAGCGCTGGCGCCGCTGCTGGCCACGCCGATCACCACCCTGGTGCTGGACCTGTCGCACCTGGACTACATCAGCAGCGCCGGCATCCGCTCGATCTTCAAGGCGCGCAAGGTGCTGGCCGCGCGCGACGGCCGGGTGCTGGTGGTGAACCCGCAACCGCAGATCCGCAAGGTGTTCGACGTGGTCAAGGCGGTGCCGTTGAACGAGATCTTCACCTCGGTGCAGGAACTGGACGAGTACCTGGACGAGATGCAGCGGCGGGTGCTTGCCGATGGCGCAATGCGTCGGGACTGAAGTCCCTCCCACAGTGCACCCGGCGAGCGCGTCGCAAGACTCCTTTTTGACGCACGTCGACTGCCATGCCGCCGCGATGCGCGACGCGGCGTGCGTTCCGATGGCGCAATGCGTCGGGACTGAAGTCCCTCCCACAGTGTGCCCGGCGAGCGCGCTGCAAGACCCTCTTTTGACGCACGTCAGCTGGCATGCGGCCGCGATGCGCGACGTGGCGTGCCTGCCGATGGCGCAATGCGTCGGGACTGAAGTCCCTCCCACAGTGCACCCGGCAAGCTCGCTGCAAGACCCCCTTTCGGTACAAGCAGCCTCAGCCGCGACAGGATTTGCTGGTACTGCCCGTCGCGGCTGACACCGCTCCCACAGGAATGGCTGAGCATCGTTGTGGGAGGGACTTCAGTCCCGACGACGGAGGGTGTCAGTCGGCTTTCGGCTTCGCTTGGCGCAACTGCATGACCGTTGATTCCCACACGGGCGCCCCTGGCCCAGGCAACCGAAGCAACTCACGCCCGCATAGACCCACGCGCACCGCACGCACGCACGCGCACGACGCAAACGCGCGCTGCCGTCTTGACTGAACCAATCCCACCGCGCTCCAACGCCCGACCTGCCAAGCGCTTGCCGGCCACACTATTTCGATATATCTTTTTCGCGCCTGATTCGACATATCGAAATGCCACGGCCCCACGCCCCCGGCCCGCACCCCGCGCACCGCCTGTTCGAGGACGACCGGGCCGGCCGCGGCCGTGGCGCGCGCCGCCCCCGTCCGCTGGGCCACGGCGACCTGCGGCTGTTGCTGCTGGCGATGATCGAGACCCAGCCGCGCCACGGCTACGAGTTGATCCGCGCGGTCGCCGAGCTGTTCCATGGCCTGTACACGCCCAGCGCCGGCACGGTCTACCCGACCCTCGCACAGTTGGAAGCGCACGGCCTGGTGCAGGCCGATGCCGACGCTACGCGCAAACGCTATGCCATCACCGAGGCCGGCCAGGCCTTCGTGCGGGCCGAGCGCGCGCAGGTGGACGCGGCGCTGCAGCGTACCCAGCACAGCGCGCGCGCCCTGGTACGCGCCAACGTACCCGCGCCAGTACGCGAGGCGATGCGCCGCATCAAGCACGGCCTGCTGGCGCGGCACGGGCGCTGGGACCCGGACGAGATCGAGCGCGTCGCCGCGCTGTTGCATGTCGCCGCCGACGGCATGGATGGCAACACACCCTGATTCCCCTTCCAGCCAGCACGCGGACATTAGCGCTTTCGGCGTCCGCGTCGCCCGCCAACCCTCTCCCCCACTTCCGAGGATTCCCATGGCGACCCACGAACACCGCCTGCTGCGCCACCCGCTGCGCCTGCGTCATCTGCAGGTGCTGCGCACGCAACCGCTGACCCCGCACATGCGTCGCATCGTCGTCGGCGGCCCCGAACTGGACGGCTTCGTCAGCGCCGGGCCGGACGACCACGTCAAGCTGTTCTTCCCCAACCCCGAAGGCGCGTTCGTGCTGCCGACCATGACCGAGCACGGCCCGGTGTATCCGGCCGACGCGCTGCCCTCGCCCGCCCGCGACTACACCCCGCGCCACTACGATGCCGACGCGCAGGAACTGACCCTGGACTTCGTGCTGCACGGCGACGGCCCGGCCTGCCGCTGGGCGGCGCAGGCCGACCCGGGCGATGCGCTGGTCGTCGGCGGGCCGCGTGGCTCGTTCGTCGCCGCCGACGATTTCGATGCCTATGTGCTGATCGGCGACGAGACCGCGCTGCCGGCGATCGGCCGCTGGCTGGAGACCCTGCCGGCCAACGCGGAAGTCGACGCGCTGATCGAGATCCCCGGCTACGCCGACCGGCAAGCGCTGGAGTGCGACGCCGAGCTGCGCATCACCTGGCTGGAACGCAACGGCGTGGACGCACGCAGCAGCCAGCTGCTGGAAGGCGCGCTGCGCGATTTCGATCCGCCGGATGGCGACGCATTCTACTGGATCGCCTGCGAATCGGCCCGCGCGCGGATGATGCGCAAGTTCGTCGAGGGCCACCTGGGCGTGCCCAAGGAGTGGATTCGCGCGACGGGGTATTGGAAGGCCGGCGGGGACGCGGCCGAAGACTGAAAGCCGCGTCGAAGAAAGCAAAAAGCACGCGCAATATGGCCGGCACGGAATACACGGCAATCCGGCGCAATAGTCCCTCTCCCACCGGGAGAGGGGTTGGGGTGAGGGTAAGGACGCGCCTGGCGCTTCGGGCGCATGCGGGGCTTCGCCAAGAACCATCGCGGTAAGGCCATCGCGGCTGAAGCCACCCCTACGGTGCGTCTTTCGCGCGCAGTAGGATCGCCCCGCGCAGTTTCATTGCACTGCACCCAGCGAGATCCTGAAAACACAAACGCCCGCCGAATGGCGGGCGTTTGCATTGCGGCAGGCGGCAGCGCGCGAAGCGCTGCCGCAACCACAGGCGGCCTTACTTGGCCGCTGCCTGCAGCGCTTCGGTGGTGATGCGGATCTTCACTTCGTCGCTGACGTTCGGCACGTAGGCGCCCAGGCCGAAATCGCTGCGCTTGACCGTGGTGGTGGCGTCGAAGCCCAGCGCCGGCACCTTCTTCATCGGGTGCGGACCGGCACCGTTGAGGGTCACCGCCAGCACCACCGGCTTGGTCGTGCCCTTGATGGTCAGGTCGCCGGCGACGGTCAGCTTGTTGCCGCCGGCCGAGGTCACCTTGGTGCTCTTGAAGGTGGCGGTCGGGAACTTGGCGGCGTCGAAGAAGTCGGCGCTCTTCAGGTGCTCGTCGAACTTGGCGGTGAAGCTGTTGAGGCCGGACAGCGGCAGGGTCACGTTGACGCTGGACTTGCTCACGTCCTGGGCGTTGTAGACCAGGGTGCCGTCGACGTCGCCGAAGTGCGCGGACGGGTTGGAGAAGCCGAAGTGGCTCCACTGCACCAGCACGTCGGTGTGGGCCGGGTCGAGCGTGTAGGTGCCGGAGACGCCCTTGGCGGCGGCAGCGGCGGCGGCCGGGGCGGCGAAGGCGCTGGTGGCCGGCTGGGCGACGACGACGGCCAGGGCCATGGCGAGCGGGAGCAGCAGTTTGCGGGTCTTGGTCATGGTGGAACTCCTTGGAGGGGTGATGGGACGAAACTGCGGCAGGCGCGGGCCTGCGGTGGGACACGAAAGCGGAACGCGCGCGCTCACTCGATGCGCGCGGCCTCGTCGAAACTCAGCCGCGGCAGGCGCGGGAACAGGCCGCTGGGATCGCCGTAGCCGAGGTTGACCAGGAAGTTGGATTTGATCGCAGTGCCCGCGAAGAACGCGGCATCGACCTTGGCGTTATCGAAGCCGGACATGGGACCGGCATCCAGGCCCAGCGCACGCGCGGCCAGGATCAGGTAGGCGCCCTGCAGCGAGCCGTTGCGGAACGCGCCTTCGCTGCGGCCTTCGCGCGGGCCGTCGAACCAGCTCTTGGCATCGGTGTGCGGGAACAGATACGGCAGCTTCTCGTGGAAGTCCTCGTCGTGGGCGACGATCACCGTGACCGGCGCGGCCAGGGTCTTGGCCAGGTTGCCTTCGGACAGCGCCGGCTTGAGCTTTTCCTTGGCCTGCGGCGAGGTGACGAAGACGAAACGCGCCGGACTGCCGTTGGCGGCGGTCGGGCCCCACTTCACCAGGTCGTAGAGGGCACGCAGGGTGGCTTCGTCGACCGGCTTGTCCAGGAACGCGTTCTGGGTGCGGGCGGTGCGGAACAACTGGTCGAGGGCGGCGTCGTGCAAGGCGTCGGACATGGAGGAAGTTCCTTAGATCGAGGGAAGCGCCGGGAGGCCGGTGGGGCCGTCCCGATGCAAGGCGGCCAGTGTAGAGTGGCACGATTGTCGCAACACCCGGCCGCGATGCAACGGATTACTACCAAACGTGAAACGATCGGACGCGACCTGGGCGATTAGCGATGGCCGCGCCGGCAACGCCCGCCAGGCCGAGGCGCTGGCCGCCGCGTTGGCGCTTCCGGCCGCGGCACCGATCCAGGCGCAGGTGTTGCAGCCGCACATGCCGTGGCGCTGGTTGGCGCCACGCTGGCTGCCCGGCGCGCGGCATGCATACGGCACGACGTTCGCGGAGGCGCTGCGGCACCCCCCGCCAGTGGCCGTGGGCTGCGGCCGCCAAGCGGCACTGGCGACGCGGCTGCTGCGCACGCGCGGCAGCCAGGTGGTGCAGATCCTGGATCCGCGGCTGGACCCGCGCCACTGGGACATCGTGGTGGTGCCGGAACACGATCGCCTGCGCGGCCCCAATGTGCTGACCCTGCTCGGCAGCCTGCATCCGATCGACGATGCCTGGCTGTCCGCAGGACGCGCCGCGTTTCCTGCGTTGGGCGCATTGCCCTCGCCGCGCATCGGTCTGTTGGTGGGCGGCCCGTCGGGCCTGGCGCCATGGAGCGAGGCGCAGGCACAGGCCGCCTTCGCCGACATCGCCGCACAGTTGCGCGCGCACGGCGGCAGCCTCCTCGCCAGCGCATCGCGGCGCACGCCGCCCGCGGTGGCCGCAGCCCTGCGCCGCACGTTCGCCAAAGTACCGGGCATAGTGTGGTGCGGCGCGGACGATGGCGCCAATCCCTATGCGGGCCTGCTCGGCTGGGCCGAGCGCCTCGCCTGCACGCCGGATTCGGTGAACCTGCTCTCGGAAGCCTGCGCCACGCGCGTGCCGGTGCAGGTGCTGATGCCGGAGACGGCGCGCGACCGCGCCCTGGCGTTCCATCGCGCCCTGCAGGCGCGTGGACGCCTGCTTCCGGCGAACGATGCCGGCGACGCGTACGCAGGCATCGCACCGCTGCGCGAAACCGCGCGGGTGGCCGCGCTGATCCGCGACCGTCTGGCGGCGCTGGCCTGATCGGCCGCCGCGCCGGCGTCGCTGCCACGACGCCGGCACGGCAACCGGGCCCAACGCGTCACATCACGCTGTGTCAGGGGTTGCTCGGCGAGCGCGGCACGCCCGCCGGCGCCGCATCCAGCGCGCCGATCAGCAGCCGCACCACCGGCGTGCCCACGCCGACCGTGTAGTTGTACTTGCCCTTGATCGGCTGATTGTTGTCGACCACGCCGTTGTAGCCGGGGATGCCGCGATGCAGCGCCTCCGGCCCATTGGCGGCCAGGCGGTACAGGTAATCGTTGAGATTACCCTGGCGGCCCTGCTTCTCCACCAGCAGCGCGACCGCGCTGGCGAATTCCGGCGCGGCGACGCTGGTGCCGATCACCGCCGAGATACCGCCCTTGAAGTAGGTGGCCACCGAGCTGTCGCCCTCACGGCACGGCTGCGTCGCAATCCCCGGGCAGCCGCCGACCAGCATGCCGATGTCCGGCAGCGCGCGCATGGACGTGCGCGTCCCGCCGAGTGCACGCAACTGGTAGGCCGGACGCTGGAACAGGGCGCTGACGCCGCCACCGGCGCCCCAGTAGCCGCCGGCCAGGTTCGCGCCGACGCCGTAGTAGTCGGCGGTCTCCAGCGGATCGCCGTAGGCGCTTTCGCTCTTGTAGCCGGATTCCAGGCTGCCCTTCTTGTACGCAGTGAGCAGGTTGCCGCCGCCGACCGCGGTCACGTGCGGGCTGGCCGCCGGGTGTTCGACGCCGGCGACGAAGCGGCCGTCCTTGTGGTCGACCGCGTACTGCGTGTCGGCGCAGTCCAGGCCGGCGTTGTCGCCACTGGAGGCGACGAAGGTGATGCCCTGCGCGTTGCCCTGCTTGAACACCGCATCGTAGGGACGCAGCAGCGAGGTGAAATCCTTGCCGCCGTTGTAGGCCGCGGTGTAGTACAGCTCGCAGCCGCCGAACGAGGAGCTGACGACGTCGGCCTGGTTGTCCTGCACGATCTGCCGGTAGCCGGCCAGCACCGAGGCGTCGCTCAGGTCCGGGATCACGTACAGCAGCACGTGCGCGCCCGGCGCGCCGCCGAGCGCCATCTGCACGTCGAGCGCGGCCTCGCTCGCCGCGGCGTCGTTGCCGTCCTGGAGGCCGGGCTTGGCGCCGGCCACGTAGTGGCGCGCGTACAGGGTCGGGTCGGCGTGGTTGGCGGCGTAGCGGCTGAAGTTCTCATGGTCGAACATCGCCTTGATGTCCGAATCCAGCACGTCGCTGCTGATCAGGATGGCGATGGTGCTGCCGGTGCCGTCGAGCCGGCGCTGCTGCCCGGCCGCGCCGGTGGTGGCTTGGTAAGACGGGTAGCCGTAGGCCTGCTTGAGATCGTTGTACCAGTAGGTGGTACCGCCGGCGCCGTAGCGGTTGGCGGGATTCTTGGTGGCCGCGCGCTGCCAGTTGACGTGCATCGGCGGCGCACCACGGGTCAGGCCGGTCACGGTCGCACCGCTGTCGCGCAGCACGGCGGGCAACTGCAAGGGCGCGGCGGCGGCGAGGTGAGCCTGGCTGCCCTGCTGGACCTCCGCGGTCAGCTGCACCGCGAACAAGCGCTCGACGTTGTTCGCGCTCGCACTGACATGCAGGGTGTTGCCCTGCTCGGTGACGTTCATGTGCGCGGCCTGCAGCGCGGCACGCACCTGCGCGACCTGCGCCGGCGCCGGTGCGAAGCGGCGCTGGAATTCGGCCGGCGTCAGCCAATGGTGATACTGCGGGGAGACCGGATCCTGGATGTCGGCCAGCAACGCGTCCAGGCCGGCCTGATCGCGCAACGGCAAGTGCACGTCGAAGTTGACCGGCGCGGCGCGCAGCGTTGCGGTCATCGCCGCGATGGAGGCGTCGGGCACGGCATTGGCGGTGCCGAGCGCGCACAGCAGGGAAGCGGACAACACGGCAGCCAGCAAGGGCCGACGGCGGATGCGATCAAGCATGGGCGTCTCTCCGGGGGTAGAGCGGGTGGGACGAGGCCATCGCGGCCTCGCGGTGGGAAATCGATGGCCCCTCTTCCCTCGGGAGAGAGGTTGGAGTGAGGGTGGGAAGCACGAAGTGCGCGCGTGGTTCGTTGCGACGAGGCTGCGCCCGTACCCTCATCCGCCCCTGCGGGGCACCTTCTCCGGGGGGAGAAGGGAGACGCTGAGCCCCTCTCCCACCGGGAGAGGGGTTGGGGTGAGGATACGGCGCGCGCAGCGCGTGCGTGGTTCGTTGCTGCGAGGCTGCGTCCGGACCCTCATCCGCCCCTGCTGGGCACCTTCTCCCGAGGGGAGAAGGGAGACGCTGAGCCCCTCTCCCATCGGGAGAGGGGTTGGGGTGAGGGTACGGCGCGCGCAGCGCACGCGTGGTTTGTTGCTGCGAGGCTGCGCCCGTACCCTCATCCGCCCCTGCGGGGCACCTTCTCCCGGGGGGAGAAGGGAGACGCTGAGCCCCTCTCCCATCGGGAGAGGGGTTGGGGTGAGGGTACGGCGCGCGAAGTGCGTGCGTGGTTCGTTGCTGCGAGGCTGCGCTCGTACCCTCATCCGCCCCTGCGGGGCACCTTCTCCCGAGGGGAGAAGGGAAGCGCCTGGCCCCTCTCCCACCGGGAGAGGGGTTGGGGTGAGGGTACGGCGCGCGCAGACCTGTCGAGGCGAGGACCCAACAGCGCACGCGAACGACGCTCCGAGCGACGCGAGGGCACTGTGCTTCCTGCTCATGTCTGCACGCATCGGCACGTCGTCGGGCTTGGGCGAGGCGTGATCATTGAGGAGGAGCGCACTACAAAACTTTGACGGACGACGCCGTTTTCGACTTTGGAAACAGCATGTTTCGCCTGGTTTCCGACACACACGCCTACATGTGTTCACCACTCGTCATGCATGGCAATCGGCGACACTCTGTATCGCATTGATGTCGACACGGGCGTGCCACGCCGCTTCTTCCGCGATGTCGCACGATGGCGCGCCTGCAGTCATCGTGCGCCCGGCGGCGGCGACACGAACGCCATGCCGCAGGACCGCTGCATGACAACCGCAACGCCGATGACGCCAACCTGCAACGTCGCTGTCGCATCGTGTGCGCACTTCCTTTACGAATCCCCCTTTGCGCATGCCTCTCCATTCCCTGCTGAGCACGGCGATCCTCGCCGCCCTGTTGTCGCCCTTCGCCGCCACCGCTGCGGAGCCCGCCGCCGATGGTGCCGCGTCCGACGTGCAGCAACTCGATGCGGTGTCGGTGATCGGCCAGGGCGAAACCCGCCAGGTGCAGCGCATCACCGCGCAGGACGTGGCGGTGCTGCCGCCGGGCACCAGCATCCAGAAGCTGCTCAACCGCATTCCCGGCGTCAACGTGCAGTCCAACGACGCCTTCGGCGCCAACGAGGAATCGCAGACCATCAGCCTGCGCGGCTTCAACGGCGTGCGTCTGGGCTACACCCTCGACGGCCTGCCGCTGGGCGACAACGCCTACGGCAACTACAACGGCCTGAACATCAGCCGCGCGCTGATCGCCGAGAACTTCGGCGGCGTGGAACTGGCCTCGGGCATCGGCAGCCTGGGCACGGCCTCCACCAGCAATCTCGGCGGTACGGTGCAGTACTACTCCGACGATCCGTCCACCGAGGTGGGCGTGCGCCTGGCGCAGACCGTGGGCTCGGACAGCAACCGCCGCACCTACCTGCGCCTGGATACCGGCGAGCACAACGGCTTCTCCGCCTACCTGTCCGGCATCTATGCCGACGCCGACATGTGGGCCCCCCCGGGTTCGCCGACCCACACCGCGCAGTTCAACGGCAAGGGCGTGTACCAGTTCGAGGGCGGCAAGATCACCGCGTTCGTCGACACCTCGCGCACCTCGCAGGCCGACTACGCCTACCTGTCCAAGAGCGGTCTGCACCGTGGCCTCGGCTGGGACTGGAACCTGTATGCGCCGGACTGGCAGCGCGCACTGGCCGCGGCCTATTGCGCGCCGGCCACGCGCAACCCCAGCCGCTGCGGCTACAGCGGCGGCGTGGACAACATCGACGACGCCTATTACCAGAGCCGCGCGCTGCGCAACGACGACCTGTACTACCTGGCCGGCGACTTCCAGCCGTCCGATGCGGTGAGCGTGCACACCCAGGTCTACCATCACGAGAACGAAGGCCAGGGCCACTGGTGGTCGCCGGGCCAGCCGTCCTACCCGGGCACCCCGCAGGCGCTGCCGATCTCGATCCGCAGCACCAACTACACCATCAACCGCACCGGCGGCATCGCTTCGCTGGGCTGGGACATCGGCCCGCACCACCTGGAAGCGGGCGTGTGGTACGAGCGCAACAAGCACCACGTGGAGCGCAACTTCTACTGGATCGACGGCCCGATCGACGACGACATCTTCCTGAGCAACCCGAACCGCCGGCTGTTCTCGCAGGACTACGTCATCACCACCAAGCAGGCCTATGTGCAGGGCACCTTCAAGCTGCTCGACGAGCGCCTGACCCTGGACATCGGCGCCAAGAGCCCGCACACCACCATGACCGCGCGCGAGACGCCGGGGATCGCGGTGGAGTCGCCGGTGGCCAACGGCGAACTGAAGGCCAGCAAGGCGCTGCTGCCGCAGGCCGGCCTGAGCTACCGCCTGGCCGAGGGCCAGGAAGTGTTCGCCTCCTACGCCGAGAACATCGCCGCGTTCCAGGGCGGCGGCGCCGGCGGCCCGCTGCTGGTGACGCAGGCTTCGTTCGACGCCAGCGTCGGCGCGCTGCAGCCGGAGAAGTCCAAGACCTTCGAAGCCGGCTACCGCCTGGTGCGCGACCAGTTCGAGGCCTCGCTGGTCGGCTACGACGTCACCTTCGACAACCGCCTGCTCTCGCTCAACCCGTGCCCGAGCATCCAGCAGGGCACCAGCCCGGCGTGCACCACGCGCTTCTTCAACGTCGGCTCGGTGAGCAGCCGCGGCGGCGAGCTGACCTTCATCTGGAAGCCGACCGCGCACCTGCAGTGGTACAACTCGGCCTCGATCAACCGCTCCACCTACGACGACAACTACGTGCAGAACGGCGTGGTCATCCCCACCGCCGGCAAGTCCACCGTGGACACGCCCAAGCGCATGTTCGCCAGCGAACTCAGCTGGACCTGGAACGGTTGGAACGCCAACCTGCGCGGCAAGTACACCGGCCAGCGCTACTACACCTACACCAACGACCAGGGCTTCGGCGGCTACACCTCCTTCGATGCCGGCGCCGGCTACGATTTCGGGGCGGTGTCGTTCCTGCGGGACCTGAAGCTGTCGTTGAACGTCACCAACCTCACCGACAAGCGCTACGCCTCCAACCTCACCGCCTTCAGCAACAGCGACCCGAACGGCCGCTCGCTGGCCTTCCACGCCAGCGCGCCGCGGCAGGCGTTCCTGACCCTGGACGCGCGCTTCTGAGCGCGTCCATCCTGTCCGCCCGCCCCCGAACCGGAACGCATGCGATGATCCGATCCACCTCCTGGTTGTTGGGATGCGCGATGGCCGTGTTGGCGACCACCGCGGCGGCCGTACCGGCCGCCGCCCCGGGGGAGCACAAGCCGCTGGTGATCGGCCACCGCGGCGCCAGCGCGCTGCGCCCCGAACACACCCTGGCGTCCTACGCCAAGGCCATCGCCGACGGCGCCGACTTCATCGAGCCGGACCTGGTCTCGACCAAGGACGGCGTGCTGGTGGCGCGCCACGAGAACGAGATCGGCGGCACCACCGACGTGGCCGCGCACCCGGAGTTCGCCGCGCGCAAGACCGTCAAGCAGATCGACGGACAGCGCGTGGAAGGCTGGTTCACCGAAGACTTCACCCTGGCCGAGCTGAAGACCCTGCGCGCGCGCGAGCGCCTGCCGCAACTGCGCGGCACCGCCTTCGACGGGCAGTTCCAGGTGCCGACCATGGACGAGATCATCGACTTCACCGCGGCCGAGTCGGCCACGCGCGGGCGGCCGATCGGGCTGATTCCCGAGATCAAGCACGGCACCTACTTCCGCGGGCTCGGCCTGGCGATGGAGGACAAGCTGGTGGCCACGCTCGATGCGCATGCCTACACGCGCAAGGCGCCGGTGGTGATCCAGTCGTTCGAGATCGGCAACCTGGAATACCTGCACGGCAAGTTGGGCAGCACCCATCCGAACGTACGCCTGGTGCAGTTGCTGGGCGATCCCAAGGAGCGCCCAGGCGACCAGTTGCGCGACGGCCCGACCTACGCGCAGATGGGCAGCGCGCAGGGCCTGCGCGCGATCGCCAAGTATGCGCAGCTGGTCAGCCCCAACCTGCGCGCGATCGTGCCGGTGAGTGCCGACGGCGCCCTGGCTCCGCCCACCTCGTTCGTGGCCGATGCGCATGCGGCGGGCCTGCAGGTGATTCCGTACACCTTCCGGCCGGAAAACTATTTCCTGCCCAAGCAGTTGCAGGACGCGCGCGGCCCGGCTGCGGTGAATGCCGCCGGCAGCATGACCGAAATGCGCGCGCTGATCGACGCCGGCATCGATGGCTTCTTCACCGACGATCCGGCGGTGGGCCGTGCGGCGGTGGATGGGACGCCGCTGCCGCGGTGAAGCCGAGAATGGGGAATGGGGAATCGCAACAGCGGTTCCCAGCGCTGAGTTCCATTTGTAGGAACGGCTTCAGCCGCGATGGAGCCGGGATTGGGGAATAGGGAATGGGGAATCGCAAAAGCGGTTCCCAGCGCGGGGTTCCATTTGTAGGAGCGTGTCCGCACACGGGCATTGGTCATTGGGTGTCCGGGCCGCGATAATGCGCGCCCGCCGCCCCTGCCCCGATCGCCGTGCCGTCCGTTGCCGCTCCCTCGCCCACTTTCGCCGCGCTGACCCCGCGCGCGCTGCTGCTGTCCGTGCTGGCGATGGGCGCGGTGGTGTTGCTGTCGAACGTGCTGGTGCAGTTCCCGATCAACGACTGGTTGACCTGGGGCGCCTTCAGCTATCCGCTGGCGTTTCTGGTCAGCAACCTGATCAACCGCCGCTTCGGCCCGCGCGCGGCGCGGCGGGTGGCCTGGTGCGGGTTCGCACTGGCGGTGCTGCTGTCGATCTGGATCGCCACCCCGCGCATCGCCGCGGCCTCGTGCCTGGCCTTCATCGCCGCGCAACTGCTGGACATCACCGTGTTCGACCGACTGCGCCGCGGGCGCTGGTGGCGCGCGCCGATCGTCGCCACCACCTGCAGCGCGACGCTGGACACCACGATCTTCTGGTCGATCGCCTTCGCCGGCTCGGCGCTGCCGTGGCTGAGCTGGGCCGCCGGCGACCTGGCGGTGAAGCTGGGCATCGGCGTATGCCTGCTGGCGCCGTTCCGCGCGCTGCTGTGGCGGATGGCGCCGACGCGCTGACGGCTGCGCCGCGCTTTGCGCAAGCGCGGCTTCACAAGCGGCCACGGCAGACGTTGAACAGGCCATCGGCGGCGCACGTCCCGTGCGCCGCGCCTGCGACGAGACCACACCCATGCCGCACGACGTCACGCCCGCCCTCGCGCTGAGTGCGCTCAACGCCACCCTGGCGCAACTGCAGCCGGCCGGCACAGCGCTGGCCACGCTGACCAGTCCCGCCGTTTCCAACCCAGCGTGGTCGTGCAATACCTTCGCCCCGCTGATGCTGGAAATGGTGCTGCTGCGCCGCGACCGGCCCTTGCGCACCACGCCGTACCTGGCGGATGCGGCGTTGCCGACCTTCGCCGATGGCGACTTCGTCAACATCGTGCTACTGGGCGATCCGTCGCAGTTGATCCACAACGTCAACATCCTGGTGGACGGCGAGCGTGTCTACCTGTTCCAGGCCTACCTCGAGCAGGTCGTGGACGTGGTGCGGGTGTTCGAGTCAGTGACCTTCCATGCGCTGTGGCACGACCTGTGCGCCGGTCGCGCCGGCCTGTGGAAGCGCGCCTACCAGGCGCTGTTCGGCGTGGATCCCGACCAGGTGGTGGACACTGATCCCGACGCGGTCTGGTTCCAGTCTCAATACGTCAGCGTGTAGCAATCGCGCCACCGCGGCGCGGAACGGCATGCCGACGCCGATCGCCGCGACCAAGGCGGCGTGTTTGCGGTGGCATCACGGCGGCGAGCCCAGGCCCTCCGGCCGATTGCAGCCAGCGCCGACGGCGCGCTTTCCGCCGCGACTCGGCGAGAAGCGGCGTTGCCGGAGAAGCATGTCGCCACCGACACCATGCGTGCGCGCATGCGCTGCCAACAAGGATCACGCTAGTGCGCCGCGTCGCCGTCCGCACGGCCATCGACGAACACCAGCTCCAGCGCGGCCGCGGCCTGTCGAATCGCCGCACGCGCCGCGGCGATCTCGACCGTGGGCGCGGTCAGGCGCGGACGCCGGTCCAGCGTGCAGGCCAGGCCGGCCTCGACCAGCGTGGCATGCGCGGCATGCAGGCTCGCCGCGATGGGCGGCGGCAACCAGCCGCTGTGCGCCAGCGCGTCGATCAGCGCCGGGGTGTCGCGCGGCGCCAGCAGCGCCGCCTGCTGCGCGGCGCCGAGCAGCACGCCGGCCTGCACCAGGAATTCCAGGTCGACCAGGCCGCCGGCGCCCTGCTTGAGATCGAAACGCGCGGCATCGCTGCGGTCCAGTTCGGCACGCATGCGCGCACGCATCTTGCGCACTTCCTCGCGCAGCGCTGCGGGCTCGCGCGGGCGTGCCAGGGTCTGCGCGCGCACCTGCTCGAACTGCTGCAACAGCGACGCATCGCCGGCCACGCCGCGCGCGCGCACCAGCGCCTGGTGTTCCCAGGTCCAGGCGCGCTCGCGCTGATACTCGCGGTAGCTGGCCAGCGACGACACCAGCGCGCCCTTGCCGCCGTCCGGGCGCAGGCGCACGTCGATGTCGTACAGGCGGCCGCCACCGGTGACCGCGCCGAGCAACGCGATCACCTTCTGCGCCAGTCGCGCGAACCAGCGCCCGCTCTCCAGCGGCCGCGGCCCGGCCGACGCTTCGACGCCCGGCGGATGGTCGTACAGGAACACCAGGTCCAGGTCCGAGCCGATGCCCAGTTCCACACCACCGAGGCTGCCGTAACCGACGATGGCGAAACTGCCGCCAGGCACCTCGCCATGCGCGGCGACCAGATCGGCGCGGGCCAGGCGCAGCACGGTCACGACCACCGCCTCGGCCAGCTGCGCCAACTGGCGAGCGCTGTCGAGCGCGGGCTGGCGCCGGTCCAGCGTGGCCAGGGCGATGCGGAAACTCAGCGCCTGGCGCGCTTCGTTGAGGCCGCGCAGGGCCGCTTCCGGATCGTCGCCGGCGGTGGCGACCGCGGCATCGCACAGCCGCTGCATCGCCGCCTGGTCCGGCATCGCGCCGTCCACGCGGCTGTCGAGCAGTTCGTCCAGCAGCAGCGGGTGCGCGGCCAGCCGTTCGGAGAGGAACGCGCTGCGCGCCAGCACGTCGACCAGCCGCGCCAGCGCGCTGGGTTGCTCGTCGAGCAGGGCCAGGTAGCTGGCCCGGCGCAGGATCGCCTGCAGCAGGCCGAGCACGCGGTGCAGGGCGGCATCGGCCTGCGCCGAGCGCGCCGCGGCATGCAGCAGCGCCGGCAGCACCCGGTCCAGGCGCGCACGCGCGGCATCGGAGAGCGTGCGCACGCCCAGCGACTGCACGAAACCGCGCAAGGCCTGGTCGGCGCCATCAGGGTCTGCGAAACCAGCCTCGCGCAACACCTGCGCCTGGCCGGCGTCGGGCAGGCCGCGCCAGTAGTCGGCCAGCGCATCCGGCGCCAGCACGCGCTCGCGCGGCGCCAGCAGTTCGGCGAACTCGGCGGCGACGCGGTCGCGCTGGAGTTGCAGCGCCGCGTGCAGCGCGGCCCAGTCGGCATGGCCAAGGCCGAAGGCGATGCGCGCGCGGTCCAGCGGATCCTCCGGCAGCGCATGGGTCTGCGCATCGCGCAGCATCTGCAGGCGGTTCTCCACCTGGCGCAGGAAGCGATACGCCTGCGCCAGTGCGGCGCCGTCCTCGGCGGCGACCTGGCCGGCGGCAACCAACGCCTGCAGCGCCGGCAACAGACGGCGTTCGCGGAGCGCAGGTTCGCGGCCGCCGCGGATCAACTGCAGCGACTGCACCAGGAACTCGATCTCGCGGATGCCGCCGGCGCCGCGCTTGATGTCGTCCAGGCGGTCGTGGCGCGCCACTTCGGCGGTGATCGCCGCCTTCATCTCGCGCAGGCCGTCCAGCGCGGTGTAATCGAGATAGCGCCGGTACACGAACGGGCGCAGCGCCTGCAGCCATTCCTCGCCGGCGGCGATGTCGCCGGCCACCGCGCGCGCCTTCAGCCAGGCGTAGCGCTCCCAGTCGCGGCCTTCGCGCTGGAAATACTGGTCCATGCCGGCGAACGACAGCGCCACCCGGCCGGCGGTGCCGAATGGGCGCAGACGCAGATCCACGCGGTGCGCGAAGCCGTCGGCGGTGGTTTCGTCGAGCAGCCGCGCCAGGCGCTGGCCGAGCCGCGCGAAGTATTCCTCGGCGGCCAGCGCCCGCGCGCCGTCGGACTCGCCGCCCTGCGGATAGGCGTAGACCAGATCCACGTCGGAGGAGAAATTCAGTTCGCCGCCGCCGAGCTTGCCCAGGCCGAACACCACCAGCCGCTGCACGCTGCCGTCGGCGGCACGCACCACCCCGTGGCGCGCGGCGAACTCGCCCTCCAGCGCCTGCAGCGCCAGCGCCAGGCAGTCCTCGGCCAAGCGCGTGCTGCCGGCCAGGGTCGCATCGACCTCGTCCAGGCCCAGCACGTCGCGCCACACCAGCCGCGCCGAGGCGGCCGCGCGGTAGCGGCGCAACTGCGCCGGCCATGCGGCGGGCTGCGCCGGATCCAGCTGCGGCAGCGGCAACGGCGGCGGATCCGGCTGCGTCAGGTGCGCGAGCAAGGACGGCTGCCGGCACAGAGTGTCGAGCAGGAAATCGCTGGCCAGCAGCGCGCGCGCCAGCGCGTCCTCGAAACCGGGATGAGACGGCCACGGCTGCGCGGCGACGGCGTGGCGCAGGCGCGCCAGGCTGCGTTCGAGCGTGGGTTGCAGGACGTCGGGAACGGCGAAGGGAGCAGAAGCCATCGGCCGATGATGGCATCCCGCGGCGACCGCGGACAGGACCGCAGCGTGGATGCAATCAAACGCGCGCCGTCGGACACGGCGAGCGCAAGGAAAGCGTCGTGATTGCAGCATCGGCCCCAGCCAGGGCGGAGCTGTCTGCGCTGCATACGAGGAACTTCATTCCGACGTGTCCGACGCTTGCTGGGTCTCCCACCACCGCGCGTCGCGGCTGAAGCCGCTCCCACAGGTGAAGCACCCACATTCTCGGGAACCCCACGGTGCAGCAATGCACTGTGGGAGGGACTTCAGTCCCGACCCGACGGCCCATCCGGCGCCGAAAGGCCGTTCCACCGTCGCACGTTACGACGGAGGCCATTCCCGCACAGCTCCAAAATCCACGCAGAACGCAGCTTTTCAGCACTTTTCGCAACGTTTCGCAGACCTTGTCGCCAGCCCCGTCACGACGATGGTGTATCATGGCCGTCTCGACGGAGCCCCTGTGCGCCCTGCGCCGCCCGCTCCGTTCTTCGATCCTGCAGCGCCGTGGTGTTGACGCGGCCGTCCGGGATCGCCCCCGCAGACCAGTGCGGCGCCCGTGGCGCCCTGTCGTTCCGTCTTGCTTGCCTGACGCGTGCGGGCCGGGGGTCATCACCTCACCGTTCCAGGACAGGAGAAGACATGTCGGAGTTCCACGCCCATTTCGGATGGTTCAAGCGCCGCCGCCAGTTGCAGGTGGAAGAAGTCACCGTCGTCGACAAACCCATGCTCAAGCGGGCGGTCGGCGCGGCGGCGCTGGGCAACGCGATGGAATGGTTCGACTTCGGCGTGTACGGCTACCTGGCCGTGACCCTGGGCCACGTGTTCTTTCCCAGCACCAACCCGACCGCGCAGCTGATCGCCACGTTCGCGACCTTCACCGTGGCGTTCCTGGTGCGCCCGCTGGGCGGGCTGGTGTTCGGCCCGCTGGGCGACCGCTACGGCCGGCAGAAGGTGCTGGCCGCGACCATGATCCTGATGGCGCTGGGCACGTTTTCGATCGGCCTCATCCCCTCCTACGCGCGCATCGGCATCTGGGCGCCGATCCTGTTGCTGGTGGCGCGGCTGGTGCAGGGCTTTTCCACCGGCGGCGAATACGGCGGCGCGGCGACCTTCATCGCCGAGTACTCCACCGACCGCAACCGCGGCTTCATGAGCAGCTGGCTGGAGTTCGGCACGCTGGGCGGCTATATCGCCGGCGCCGCCACGGTGACCGCGCTGCACTTTGCGTTGAGCGATGCGCAGATGCACGACTGGGGCTGGCGCGTGCCGTTCCTGATCGCCGGCCCGCTGGGCCTGCTCGGCCTGTACATGCGCATGAAGCTGGAGGAAACCCCGGCATTCCAGGCCTATGCCGAGGAAGCCGAAAAGCGCGAGCACGACGCGCCCGGCCTGGGCGCACTGTTCCGCATCCACTGGCCACAGTTGCTCAAGTGCGTGGGCCTGGTGCTGGTGTTCAACGTCACCGACTACATGCTGCTGACCTACATGCCCAGCTATCTCAGCGTCACCATGGGCTATGCCGAGAGCAAGGGCCTGCTGCTGATCATCATCGTGATGCTGGTGATGATGCCGCTCAACGTGCTCGGCGGATTGTTCAGCGATCGCCTGGGCCGCAAGCCGATGGTGATCGGCGCCTGCATCGCGCTGCTGGTGCTGGCGGTGCCGTGCCTGCGGCTGGTCGGCACCGGCAACGACTGGCTGATCTTCCTCGGCCTGATGCTGCTGGGCGTGGCGCTGGTGTGCTTCACCAGCTCGATGCCGTCGACCTTGCCGGCGCTGTTCTACAC
Source organism: Xanthomonas sp. LMG 12459 (assembly GCF_009192905.1). Classification (NCBI taxonomy): domain Bacteria; kingdom Pseudomonadati; phylum Pseudomonadota; class Gammaproteobacteria; order Lysobacterales; family Lysobacteraceae; genus Xanthomonas; species Xanthomonas sp. LMG 12459. The sequence continues at coordinate 8,338 of NZ_NSGT01000056.1, read as the reverse complement.
CCCGGTGCGCTACAGCGCGCTGTCGATCGCCTTCAACGTGTCGGTGTCGCTGTTCGGCGGCACCACGCCGCTGGTCACCGCGTGGCTGGTCGAGCGCACCGGCGATCCGCTGGTGCCGGCGTACTACCTGATGGGGGCGGCGGTGGTCGGCATCGCGACCATGGCCTTCGTGCGCGAAACCGCCGGCCTGCCGCTGCGCGGTTCGCCGCCGGCGGTGGCCAGCGAAGCCGAAGCGCATGCGCTGCTGCGCAGCGACGAGCCGCTGACCGTGGATCCGACCCGGCCGGAACTGCCACCGTCGCCGGAACCGCCGTCGCAGGCCATGCCGACCTGACGCACACGCAACCGGCGCCGCGCACCCCGCATCGACGACGGTTCGCGGCAGTCGAGGCGCAGCGGCGCCGCCGGCGGCGCATGTGCACGCGCCGCCGCGGACAATCCACGGCCCAGCGCCCGGGCTTCGGGCGCAGCGCAGGACGCGGCGCTTCCGTCATGGGCAACCGGCCGAGCGCCTTCGCCTCGGTCGCGCGTCCATCAGGCGACCTCTTTCGACACGGCAGACCGATGTTCGGCGCCACGCCTTCCGAACACGATCACGCTGCAGAGCGCGAGGATCCAGGCACTGATGCCGCCATACAACATCACCCATTGCATGCCTTGGATCATGGCTGCCGCCGCGACGTCGGGCGGAACCGTCGGCGTGGAGAGGCCCTGCCCCGCCGCGTGTGCGGTTCCGCCGGAAAGCCGCTCAGCCAGCCCCCGCAGCAACGTGACGTCGACCGTCGGCAGCGTCCGGCGGAGAAAGGACAACACGCCCTCCACCAGGATGAATCCCATGACCGCGATATTGATCGCAAGGCTGATCAGGCGCGCACTGGTGTCCATGCCGGAGGCCATGCCGGTACGCGCGACGCAGACCGACGCGGTGATGGTATTGGTCACCGGGGTGTTGACGATCCCCAACCCGGTACCGGCCAGTAGGCACCCGGGGAGCATCGTCAACCAACTGGCCCGCACCGTGCCGCTGCCCCACGCCATCAGCAAGAAGCCGGCTCCGATCGCAAACAGACCGGCAGGAATCACGGTATGCGCGCGGTAGCGCAGCGCTAGCCGCTCGCCCAACGGCGGCAGCACCAGGGTCGGCAAGGTGTAAGCCAGCAGCGAAAGTCCGGTGGCCACGTTGCCGTAGCCCAGCCCATGCTGGAACAGCAGCGGCAGATAGATCATGAGCGGCCAGAAGCTGAAGTTCATGCCCATCGAGCCCAACAGGGCGCCGGAAAAGTCGCGGATGCGGAACACCGAGAAGTCGAACATGGGCGCGTCGGCGCGGCGCTCCGCCACAACGAACGCGACGCAGCTGCCGCTGGCGATGATCAGACTCGCCAGCGACGAAACGCTGCCAAAGCCGGCTACCGGCCCTTGCGTGATGAACCACGCCAAGGCGAGCACCGCGACCGACAGCGAGACGATCCCGGCGACGTCCAAACGGTGCCGCTGCGGATCGCGCGACTCCTCGACACCGACAAGCGCCAGTCCCAGGGCGATCGCGGAAATGGGAACGTGCACAAGGAAAACCCATTCCCAACTCCACAACGCGACGATGCCGGCACCGATGATCGGGCCGAAACCCAGGCCGATGCCGAAGACGATCCCCCAGATCCCAAACGCCTTGGCACGGGCCGTCGCGTCTGCGAATTGCTGCGAGAGCACGGCGAACTGGCACACCAGCATGGCGCCCCCGGCCATCCCCTGAAGGAAGCGACCAGCGATCAGCAGCGCCGTGCTCCCTGCCAGGCCGCATACCAAGGAGGTCACGCCGAACAGGAACACGCAGATCAGGAAGATCCGCTTGCGCCCGTAGCGGTCGGCCAGCGTGCCCGTCGCCATCAGCACGGTGGTGCAGGCGATGGTGTAGGCATTCATGATCCACTGCAGATCGCGGAAGCTGCCATGCAGCGCCGCTTCGAGGAGGGGAAGGATCACCGGCACGCTGGAGATCTCCAGACCGAACATCAGCGAAGCCAGGCAGGCGGCCGCCAGCGTGAGGGTGTTCCTGCGCGCGGAAGGAAGGTGCGTCATGGGCTTTTCCTAGAGGGACATCCGCCCGCGGTGCCGAGCGGACCGACCGGTGCACGGCGGGTCGATTCGGGCTTGGGAGCGGCTGACTTCCAGTCTGCGAGCACACAATGGATGATGGAAATGATTTAATTTTCTTGAATTAATTAAGCAATGGACTGAATCGCATGGACTACGATCCGGATCTGTTACGCACTTTCGTTGCGGTGAACGAGACTGGCGGCTTCACGCGCGCAGGCGAACGGCTGCACCTCACCCAGTCGGCCATCAGCCATCACATTCGCAAACTGGAAGCGCAGGCCGGCACGGCACTGCTGAATCGCACAACCCGCCGGGTGAGCCTGACCGAAGACGGCGAAGACTTTCTTCGCCATGCGACGCAGGTGCTGCAGGCGCATGACGCGCTCGCACGGCGTTTCCGGCGTTCTCCGGTGTCCGGCACGGTGCGTTTCGGTGCCCCCGAAAGCTACGTCGGCGATCGCCTTCCGCCGATGCTGGCGCGGTTCGCACGGATGTTTCCGGCGGTGCGGCTGGACGTGACGGTGGATACCTATGCCGCGCTGCACGAGCAGATCGTTGCGGGCTCCCTCGACCTGGCGGTGACACTCGCACTGGAGGACGACCCGACAACGCCCCTGCTGCGCCGGACCCGCTTCGTGTGGGCGGCCGCGCCAGCGTTCGCGCCGGCCGCGAATGCGCCAGTCCCGCTCGCTTTTGCACCCAAGCCCTGCCTGCACCGGCAGGTGGGAACCGCTGCACTGGAGCGCGCCGATCTCGCCTGGCGAGTGGCATTCACCTCGCCAAGTCAGCAGGGACTGCGTGCCGCCGTGAAGGCCGGCCTGGCCATCACCGCCCTGCCCCAGGAAGATCTGGAAGCGGGAATGGTCGCCTTGGACGAGCGCTTTGGATTGCCGCCGTTGCCGCACGCCAGCTTCCGGCTGCTGTGGAGCGAGGCCAACCGAACGCCGGCAGCGGAGGCGCTAGCGCAACAACTGTCGCAATCACCCGAGGCACTTTCCGGCAGCGACGCGATGCCCGCCGACTGAAATAAAAAAGCCCGCTTGCAGCGAACTGCCAGCGGGCTTTGCTCCCTCCCCCACGTCGGGATGCAGGGCGATCTTGGGCGCTTTTTTTGGACATTGCACGCTGCACTGCAAAACGATACCGGGCAGTACATTCTGCGTGGGCGGGAATGGGAAGACGGGAATGGGGAATAGATAAGCGGGGGGATACGCGCGTTGCGTGCTTTCGCGTGCCGGCATGGCGCGGCGCACAGCGCATCCACCCGCAGCCAGCGAAACAGGCCTAACGGGATCTCTGTCGCGCTAAGGCGATGCCGCCGGTGCCGGCGCCTCCGGCAGCCATGCCGGTTGCTTGTCGTACCACTCGCGCGCGCCGAGCAGATGCCATTGCCGTTGTTCGCCGCGCAAGGCCACGCCCACGCCGAGCACGCCCCAACGCGCATACAGATCGCCCTGGGTACCGGCGTCGCCGACGCGCAGGCGCGCGCGCAAGGCCACCCGTTCGTTCTCCGCCGCGACCCGATCCAGCCACAGTGCGTCCTTGCGCCAGCGCAGTTGTCCGCTGGCCTGCAGTTGTCCGGCATCGGCCAGCTTCAGCAACCACGCCGGCGCGTCGCTGTGCTGCGCGAACACCGCCAGCACCGGGCCGGCGTCGCGCATCTGCATCTGTACCTGCGCATCGGCCTGCACCGGCGCCGCCGCGGCGATGCGGCCCTGCGGAATACGCAGCGTCGCCCACCAGTCGCCCTGCTTGGGCTGGGTGCCGTAACGCACGCCCTGCAGGCGCAGCGTGCTGCCGCTCAGATCGAAGCGCTTGTCCTGCAGCTCGGCGCGCCGCAGCCGCGCGTCCAGGTCGAGATTGCCGGCCAACTCCAAACCCGCGGTCTGCAGCCGCGCCTGGCGGCCGAGCACACGCACGGTGCCCTGCCCGACCTGGCCGGACGCGTCCAGCTGCAGGTCGCCGCTGAGCCGGCCATCGCCGCCGAGCACGCGCACCTGCGCCGCCGGCAGGTAGCGGTTGTAGGCGCGCAAGTCCGGCACGCGCGCATCGGCGAAGCGCAGCCGCGCCTGTAACGAGTCGCGCAAGGTGGCCAGCGCGCCGTCGCCCTGCAAGTCCAGTTGCAGGTTTTCGCCTTCGACGAAGCTGGCCTTGGGCGCGTCCAGCGGCGCCAGCGCGAAGCGGCGCATGCGCACGTCCAGTTGCGTGCGCGGCTGTTCGGCGCTGCCGACGATGCGGCCGACCGCCTGCGCCTTGCCGCTCAGGCGCACGCGCATGATCTCCGCCACCGCCTGCACGTCGGGCACGTCGAGGCGGCTGCCCGGCTGCAACGCGCCCTGCCGCAACTGCAGATCGGCGGCGACGTCGCCGCCGCCATCGAGCTGGAACCATGGCTTGCGCACCAGCAGGTCGCTGATCCAGTTCAACGATTCGAAATGCCAGCGTCCCTGCACGCGGCCGGAGGTACGCGGCAGCAGCGCCGCCGGGTCGTCGAACGGCACCTGGCGCCCGGCGATGCGCAGGTCGGCATCGAGCATGCTGCCCGGATCGACCTGGCCGGGCAGGCGCGCGCGGGCGCGGATGTTGTCGCCTTCCACATCCAGCAGCAGCGCCAGCACGCCGCGATCGGTGGCGCCGACGCCGGCATGCAGCGGCACCCGCCAGTTGAGCGTGCTGCCGGGCTGCAGTGCGCCGCGCAGCAGGTGCAGATCGGCCTGTATGTGACCCAGCCCTGGCTCGGTACTCAGCTTGGTGGTGTCGCCAGCGGTGTCGATGCGCAGGGCCACGCTGCGCCCGTGCACGCGCAGCGCCAGGTCGGTGATGCCCAGCTTGCGCAACCCCGGCGCCTGCGCGCGGTAGTGGCGCGGGAACGAGAAGCGCGCATCCAGCGTGGCCTGGTCGGCGATCTGGCGCTTGCCGTAGCGCACGCTGGCGTCCTCGAACACGATCTGCGAGCGGAACAGTTCCGAGGGGCCGCCACGCAACTGCTTGAGGAAGCCGACGGTGCCGCGGCCCTTGCCCTCGACCGCAAAATCGCCGACGCGGGCGCGGCGCAGCGTGCCGCTGTGGATCGCGTCGAAGCGCAGGGTCCAGCCCTGGTCGCTGGGCGGCGGTGGCGGGATCATCTCCTCGACGCGGTCCATCTCGCCGATCACGTTCACCGCTTCCATCCACGGCAGGCGCACTTCGCGATGCAGCAGCGGGAGCAGCGCGATGCGCGCGCTGACGCGGTCGGCACGCACCTGCCAGACATTGCGCTGCACGTGGCCGCGCATGCGCACGTTCCAGGCGGTGATGAAGCCGGGCAGCACGGTGATGGCGGGCCCGGTGTGCATGCGGAACTTCTCCGGCTTGCGGTTGGTGGCCAGGTCGAACAGCGGCGTATTGAGGAACACGTTGCCGGCCAGCAGGTACAGCAGGTAGGCGATCAGCAGGCCGCGCAGGAGCAGGCGCCAGCCGCGCGGCAGACGCCGGTAGCGAGCATGGACGGCGGTCAGTGGGCGGGCGGAGAGCGGCACCGCCGCACTATCGCCGCGGTGCGGCGTGGAACGCGTGAAAGCGACGGTGGCACGTACACGGCACTGCATGCGCGCTGCGTCCTGTCATCACAAGGCAGACCCACCAGGAGAAGGGAGAAGCCAGAGCCCCTCTCCCACCGGGAGAGGGGTTGGGGTGAGGGTCCGGCGCGCGCAGCGCCACATACATCGCACAGACCGTGGCGCGCGTGCATCGCGTGGCGCCCGCCTGCACCGCCGTGCGACAGGCGCAGAAAGTGGGGACGCGCCCCAACGCGGGCCTCGGCCCGATCCGCGATAATTGCCCTCCCCTTCCCACGCCATGGTCGCCGCATGTCCGCCGAACGTATCCTCCATCCCCGCCTGCGCGAACGCATCGTCAGCGCCGAGGCCGCGGCGGCGTTGATCCAGCCCGGCGAGACAGTGGCGATGAGCGGCTTCACCGGCTCCGGCTATCCCAAGGCGGTGCCGATGGCGCTGGCGCAGCGCATCGAGGCGGCGCACCTGCAGGGGCAATCGTTCAAGATCCAGTTGATGACCGGCGCCTCCACCGCGCCGGAACTGGACGGCGCCCTGGCCAAGGCCGACGGCATCGCCCTGCGCATGCCGTTCCAGTCCGACCCGGACGCGCGCCAGCGCATCAACGCCGGCAGCCTGGACTACATCGACATCCACCTCAGCCACGTCGCCCAGCACGTGTGGTTCGGCTTCTATGGGCAGATCGACACCGCGGTGGTGGAAGTGGCCGGCATCCGCGAGGACGGCAGCCTGATCCCGTCGACCTCGGTCGGCAACAACAAGACCTGGCTGGACCTGGCGAAGAAGGTGATCGTCGAGGTCAACGACTGGCAGCCGGCCGGCATCGACGGCATGCACGACGTGTACTACGGCACGGCGTTGCCGCCGCATCGCAAGCCGATCCCGCTGCTGCACGCCGACGACCGCATCGGCGAGCCGTCGCTGCGCTGCGACCCGGACAAGATCGTGGCGGTGGTGCGCACCCACGGCCCCGACCGCAACAGCCCGTTCACGCCCGCAGATGCCACCAGCCAACGCATCGCCGAGCACCTGATCGCGTTCTTCCAGCACGAGGTCGGCAAGGGCCGGCTGCCGCCCAACCTGCTGCCGCTGCAGTCCGGCGTGGGCAACATTCCCAACGCGGTGCTGGCCGGCCTGGCCAGCAGCGGCTTCCGCGACCTCAGCGCCTTCACCGAAGTGATCCAGGACGGCATGCTCGACCTGTTGCGCAGCGGCGTGCTCAAGGTCGCCTCGTGCACCGGCTTCGCGCTGAGCCCGGAGGCCAACGAGGAGTTCAAGCGCAACATCGACTTCTACCGCGAGCGCATCATCCTGCGCACGCAGGAAATCTCCAACCATCCGGAACTGGTACGGCGGCTGGGCTGCATCGGCATGAACGGCATGATCGAAGCCGACCTGTACGGCAACGTCAATTCCACCCACGTGATGGGCAGCCGCATCATGAACGGCATCGGCGGCTCCGGCGACTTCGCCCGCAACGGCTTCCTGTCGATCTTCCTCAGCCCCAGCACGGCAAAGAACGGCAGCATCTCCTCGATCGTGCCGATGGTCAGCCACGTCGACCACACCGAACACGACGTCTCGATCATCGTCACCGAGCACGGCCTGGCCGACCTGCGCGGCCTGCCGCCGCGGCAGCGCGCGCAACAGTTGCTCGCGCACTGCGTGGACCCGAGCTACCGCGCGCAACTGCAGGACTATTTCGATCGCGCCCTGCACGCCAGCTATGGCAAGCACACCCCGCACCTGCTGCCCGAGGCGCTGTCCTGGCACCAGCGCTGGCTGGATACAGGGACGATGCACGCGGGCGGCTGAGCCACCGATCGGCAGCGGGACATGCAGCCCTTCCCACATTGCAGCCCTGCCATCCCGACATCTGCGCGAATGTCCAGTGCCCTGGTAGCAGTGGCTTCAGCCGCGACGCGTTTTCCCGAGGTCGCGCTTGAAAGCGCTCCTACGACGGCAGTCGATGATTCTGTTGGAAGGTCGCCGAGTACTGCGGGACAGCGCGTCGGGACTGAAGTCCCTCCCACAATGCGGTCCCGTGCCATCCCGACATCTGCGCGGGTGGTCGGCGCCCTGATAGCAGCGGCTTCCACCCGCAACCCGTTTTCCCGAGGTCGCGCTTGAAAGCGCTCCTACGACGGCTGTCGATGATTCTGGAGTGCCACTGAGCACTGCGGGACCGCGCGTCGGGACTGAAGTCCCTCCCACAGTGCAGCCCTCTCGCATCCAGAATCTGCGCGAGTGTGCGGCACCGTCGCGGGAGCGGCTGCAGCCGCGACGGGCGTTACGGGTCACGCTTCTCGCGGTTGAAGCCACTCCTTGTATCTGGACATGTCGCCCCTAAACAGGCGTCATGTCTTCCGACTGATCATCGGAGGAGGTGCGGGAGGTCCAGTCGCTCCTAAAGCTTCGAGCTTGCATCGTAGATCGGCTCCGCCCTCCACATGCTGGCCCTTGTGTGTCCGAACGGTATCCAGAGTCCGCCCGCGGGCGTGAACTCGCATCGACAAGGCAGGACCGGGCCCAGCGCCGATCATGACCCTGACACGATGGAGGAATCGCCTATGTCTGCCGTCATCGGCATCGACGTCGCCAAACGCAGTTTCGATGTGGCCATCGAGCTGACCAATGGCAAGCACCGTACCAAGGCCAAGTTGTCCAACGATGCCAAGGGCTTCCAG